>JAHFSL010000194.1 GCA_023265785.1 Candidatus Coatesiibacteriota bacterium
TCGAGTACTGGCGCGGCTACAAGTTCTCGACCTATGCCACCTGGTGGATCCGGCAGGCCATCACCCGGGCTATCGCGGACCAGGCGCGCACCATCCGCATCCCGGTGCATATGATCGAGACGATCAACAAGTTGATCAAGACCTCCCGGGAGCTGGTCCAGTCGCTGGGTCGCGAGCCCAGCCCGGAGGAGGTCGCGTCCAAGATGGACACGACCCCCGACAAGGTCCGGCAGATCCTCAAGATCGCCCAGGAGCCCATCTCGCTGGAGACGCCCATTGGCGAGGAGCGCGACTCCCACCTGGGCGACTTCATCGAGGACAAGGAAGTCGTCTCCCCCGCGAACGCCGCCGCCTACATGCTCCTGCGCGAGCAGGTTGGCCGGGTGCTCAATACCCTGAAGGACCGCGAGGCCGAAGTCCTGAAGCTTCGGTTCGGGCTGGGTTCCTACACCCGGCCGCACACGCTCGAGGAAGTCGGCGCCATCTTCAAGGTCACGCGCGAGCGCATCCGGCAGATCGAGGCCAAGGCGCTCCGCAAGCTGCGCCATCCCTCGCGCAGCCGGCAGTTGCGCGGATTCCTGACCACCTCCTGAAGCTCCTGCTGGCCGCCGCCGGGGCGGCCATCCTTGTGGTGGTCTGGCGGGGACGGCGGGTGGCGCTCGATCTCCGGCTGGCCCGGGCCGAAAACGACAGCCTCCGCCCATTCTCCCGCCGCCTGTACGCGCTCTGGGAATTCCTGCTGGCTGGTTCCGCGGAACCGCTCATCCTGCTGGACGCCGCGGGGGCGGTGAAGGGGGTCAATGCGGCGGGCGAGCGGCTGCTTGGCCAGAAGGGCATGCACCTCACTGGTCGGCCGCTGGCCTCGTTCCTGCGCGAGGACTGCGAGGTGCTGGCCGCGCTCCGGGCGGCCTGGACCTCGGGGGTGGAGCCGAAACTCCTGCGGGTCAAGGTCCGCCCTGCCGCGGGCACCGAGATGGAGGCGTCGTTGCGCGTCAGGAAGTACGAGGTCGCGGGTGCGTCCGAGTGGTGGGCCCTGATAAGGCCCGGCGCCTGATGGCCCGGTCGGCCGCCCAGGCCTGCGCCGAGGCGGTGCAGTGCTTCATCAAGGGGAAGGTGGAGGAGGCGGTGGCCCTCTACGCGGAGGCGCACGCGGCGGACCCCGTCCACATCGGCGCCCTGCGGGGGCTGGCGATGGCCACGGCCCAGGCGGACCGGGTGGATGAGGCCGTGGCCTGGGCGGTGAAACTCACCATCGCCGCGCCGGAGGACCCCATGTCCTGGGCCACTCTCTCCATGTTGTTCCAGCGGCAGGGGAAGATTAAGGAGGCCGAGGACGCGCAGGCCAAGGCGAGGGTGCTCAGTTGGAAACTCCAACTCGGGGCCGCCGCGGGCGGTGAAACAGGAGCGGCAGGAACCCCGCGGTCAGGAGGCTGATCCAGAGCCCCAGGCTGAAGGGCAGGGGGGCGTAGCGAAACTCCACCTCGTGCGCGCCGGCGGGGAGGGGGATGCCCCGGAAGGCGAAATCGGTGCGCTGGATCCGGGTACGCTGGGAGTCCACGAAGGCCCTCCAGCCTGGCGCCCAACGCTCCGTGACGACGAGGTAGGCCGGTGAGGATGGCCGGGCCGTCACGATCAGGGTGCCGGGTTCTGGTCTGCGGATTCCCGGGACCGGCTCGGCGCCATGGCGCGGGGCCAGCGGGGCCGGAGCCTCCTCCAAATGGATCACGCGAGCCGCCGACCGTGGATTGTTCCGGAGGGCCTGCAGGCATGCCTCACCGTTGGGATATCGGACGGCGGCATGCACCAGGAAGGCGCGTGGCAGGACCCCGGGATTCCGGAAGACGGTGGCATCGTGACCAGCATGGACCATGGTCCACCCCGGAGCCGGCGGCGGCGAGTTTGGCGGGGAGATCCAGTACCGGACATTGAGGAAGTCGGCCAGTCCGGCGCCCGGCGCCACGAGGTAGATACCGCCATTCCCGAATATTCCCCCCGCTTCGTCACCGCCGAGCAGGCGGGACATCCGGACCGGATTGAAGGCGTCATAGCCTCCGGGGTCCTCCAGCGCGTACAGGGCCCCCACATTGGGCAGGGGCATCCGCACGCGGTACATGCCGGGCTCCGTCCTGAGGAATTCGAGGGCGGGCGTTCTTGGGTACCAATCCCTTTCGCGGGAGGTCCGGTTGTACGCCTGGACCCGGTAGGCGAGGGTGACCACTTGCAATGCCACGGCCAGCCACCGCACATGCGGGGCAAGCCGCCCGACGGCCAGGGCCGCGAGCGCCGCCATGGCAAAGGCGAACACGACCACCATCCGGCTTGAGGTCAGGTACCACATCAGGGGCAGGGGGTGCATCAGCGCGGCAAACACGGGGTTGTGGATGAAGACCAGGACCATGAGGAGTGCAAGGGCGAGGAAGAATCGGGCGGGAGGTGACCGACGGGTGGCCACGACGGCCCATGGCAACAGGAGGAGCGGGACCAGTCCGACCCAATTGGCGGATTCATTGTAATTGCCGAGTACCTGATCGGCGGACCAGTCCCGGGTCGTGGAGGGATTTCCGTACCAGTCGGGGTTGAGCAGGAGCAGGAGGTCCTGCCAGGGCCACCCCACCACGCCACTGCGGTGCTGGCTCCGGCGCACCAGGACGAGGCTCTCCCGGGCATAGGACAGGAAGGGCAACAGCTGGACAGTGGCAAGACCCGTCCCGAGCACGCCGGCCGCCGCCGCCCGGGCGAGGAAGCGCCACCCCCCGGGTCCCCAGGCGCGCGCGAGCATCCAGGCGGCGGCGACCAGCAGGGTGTGGAACGACGTCTCGGGGTGGCCCCCCAGGTACTGGAGGCCCACGACAACGGCCAGCAGGCCGGCATCCCGCCACCGTCCCGATTCGCGCAGGTGCTCCGCTGCCAGCAGGAGCCACGGAAGCCACACGGAGACGGCGGGAAACGGCCACTGGAGCCACACCACCAGAGGGCCGCAGAACATGAACGTGACGGCGCCCAGCAGGGAGGCGGGGAGGTCGCACCCCAGGCGGGCGAGGAACCGGCGGGTGCCCGCACCGGCCACCCACAACCGGAGCGTTGCGCCAAGCGCGAGCGCCGGCGCCATGGGAAGGAGGTAGGCCGGGAGGGAGAAGGGACTCAAGAATGCTCCCTGGCAGGCGGCAAACACCGGGGTCCCGCAGTAGGCGTAGGGATTCCAGAGCGCCCAGCGCCCGTGGCGCGCTTCCGAAACGGCGAGGGACAGGAACGGGTGCATCGCGAGGAGGACATCGCCGAAGATGCCGTCGGATCGGATGGACCCGCGGGAACCCGCGGCCCATGGGGCGAAACAGCGCAGGAGGTCGCAGGGCGCCAGGATTTCACCCGGGACGTACGACCGCCACAGGGCCGCCGCCGCCAGGCACCCAAGGGCGAGATCGGGATGCCGGACCGCGAAGGCCCCGAGGGCGCGGGCGGCCCGCGTGAGGGGGGTGCCGGGTCGGCGGGCCATGGGGAACATCTTGGCACAGCTCCCCGTCCCGCGCCGTGCCGGCTCGTGAGGAGGGAGCACCACCGGGTGCCGGGAACGGCGTGCTAGCATGGCCCGGTGACCGATGCAGACCGGCATCCTCCCGGTGAGCCTGACCGGCTCCTGCTCGAGGACCTGGAGGCCATCGCCGCCATGCGGCGGTACTACCGCTGGAAGGCGGACCGGGTCCTGCCGCTCCTCGGGCCGCGCGTGCTGGAGGTGGGGTGCGGGACGGGGCTGATGCTCCAGCGGTTGACGGGATGCGAACGGGTGTTGGGGATAGACCGGCTTCCTGCATGCCTGGAGCGTGCCCGGACGGCCGTGGCGGGGCGACCCGAAGTTGAGACGCGCCTGCTGGATGTCCTGGATGACCGGTTCCTGGACCTGCGATCCGAGGGGTTCGACGGAGTCCTGTTTGCCAATTCGCTGGAGCTGGTGGTGGACGATGCCAAGGCCCTGCGCCACGCGGCGGCGGTGGTCAAGCCGGGCGGGCGGGTGGTCATCTTCACGTGGGCGCTCGGCACGCCCTCCGTCGGCCTCCAGCCCACCTACGGCCTGCGCGGGTACCGACCCGAAACCCTGTCCTCCCTCCTGACGGCGGCGGGATTCGTCCAGGTGCGGGTGCGGTGGATGAACCTCGTGGGGGTGCTGGCCTGGTGGCTGGACCGGCCGGCGCTGGAGCGTTCGCCGCTGATGACCGCGGCCGCCTTTGCGCGCCGCGACCGCATGGTTCCCCTGGCCCGGCTGGTGGATGCGGTGACGGGGCCTCCGCGCGGCCGGATCCTGTTCGCCACGGCGGTGCGCCCGGCGCCATAGCAACGGCCCATCGGGCTGACCCCCGGGGCCAAATCGGGTATCCTAGACCTCTTCGGGCGGCTAACTCAGCGGCGAGAGTGCCATCCTCACACGATGGAAGTCACAGGTTCGAATCCTGTGCCGCCCAGGGAATCATATTGGCACCTTCCGGCTGACCCTCGAATATGACGGGACCGAGTTCGCCGGCTGGCAGGTCCAGCCCGGCCGGCGTACCGCGGCGGGTGAGCTCGAGCGGGCCTGCCGGCGAATTGGCGGGCGGGGAGCCGTGGTGGCGGGGGCGGGGCGGACGGATGCGGGGGTCCACGCCGCCGGCCAGGTGGCCCGGGTGCGGCTGGAGTGGCGGCACGGTCCGGACACGCTCCGGCGCGCCCTGAATGCCATCTTGCCCCCCGACCTTGCGGTGGTGGGGGCGGCCGGGACCACCGCCGGGTTTGACCCGCGCCGGGATGCCATCGAGCGCCACTACCGGTACGCGATCCTGCACCGGCCGGCGCGCTCCCCGCTCCTGCGCCGCTCGGCCTGGTGGGTACCCGTCCCCCTTGGGGTGCGGGCCATGCGGGTCGCCGCGGCGTTGTTCCGGGGGCGGCACGATTTTGCGGCTTTCTGTACCGCGGCGGCGCGGGCGCGCGGCTCCGTCCGCCGCCTCACCCGGTGCACGGTCACCGCGCACGGCCCACTGGTCCTCCTTGATGTCTCCGCCCGGGGGTTCCTGCACCGGATGGTCCGGATGATCGCCGGCGCCGTGGTGGCGGCCGGCGCGGGCCGGCTGGCCCCTGCCCGGATCCGCCAGGCCTTGGCGCGTTGTGAGCGGGTGCCGGTGGCCGATGCCGCCCCCCCCCAGGGGCTGTGCCTGCTGGCGGTGCGGTACCCGGGGGAGCGCCCCGGCCGCCTGCCCGACTGGCCGGTTGGGGGATGCAATATTTCACCCCGGGGTATCGTATCGGCATGGTGAGGAGCGGGGACATTGACACACCGGGCGATCGCAGTGATGAACGCCTCATGGAGGCCCATGCGGGGGGAGACCCGGGGGCCTTCGGTGAGCTGTTCCGGCGTTGGGCCCGCAGGATCCATGCGTTCCTGTACCACATGACGGGTGACCGCGAACTCGCCCAGGACCTCCTGCAGGAGACCTTTCTCCGGGTCCACAACGCCCGGGAGCGATTCGATCCGGACCGCCGGTTCCGGCCCTGGGTGTTCCGGATCGCGGCCAATGTCCAGGCCGACCTGTCCCGCTCCTGGTACTGGCGGCTCAAGCGGCGGACGGTGAGCCTCTTCGACCCGGCCCCCGGGGGGGGCG
>JAHFSL010000195.1 GCA_023265785.1 Candidatus Coatesiibacteriota bacterium
CACCATGCTCGAAAAGCACTACCGGGATGTCCAGGACTTCGAGTTCACGATCGAGAAGTAGAAGCTCTACATGCTCCGGACCCGCACGGGCAAGCGCACGGCGGCCGCGGCCATCAAGATCGCCGTGGACATGGTGGGCGAAAAGCTGATCAAGAAGGACGAGGCCATCATGCGGGTGACGGGGGAGCAGATTGAACAACTCCTGCATCCGATCTTCGATCCCGCCGCCAAGGCGGCGGCCATCAAGGAAAAGCGGTTGCTCACGAAGGGCCTTTCGGCCTCGCCGGGCGCGGCCACCGGCATGGCGGTCTTCGACGCCGACACGGCGGCGGAGAAAGGGAATGCGGGCGAGGCGGTGATCCTGGTCCGGCCGGAAACCACGCCCGACGACATCCACGGCATGGACGCGGCCCGGGGCATTCTGACCGCCCGTGGCGGCATGACGAGCCACGCGGCGGTCGTGGCGCGCGGCATGGGCAAGACCTGCGTGGCGGGCGCGGAGGACATCAAGGCGGACGAGCACGCCAAGCGGTTCACGGTGGGCGGCACCACGGTCAAGGAAGGGGAGTGGATGTCCATTGACGGCTCCACGGGAGAGGTGTTCACGGGCCGCATCGCCACCAAGGACGCCGAGCTCTCGGGCGAGTTCGGAACGTTCATGAAGTGGGTGGACGACTTCCGGACCATCGGCGTGCGGGCCAACGCGGACATTCCCCGGGACGCGAAGAAGGCCCGGGAATTCGGGGCCGAAGGCATCGGCCTGTGCCGCACCGAGCACATGTTCTTCGAGGAGTCGCGCCTGCCGTCCATGGTCGAGATGATCATGGCCAAGGACCTGGACGGGCGGAAGAAGGCGCTGGCGAAACTTCTGCCGTTCCAGCGGAGCGACTTCAAGGGTCTTTTAAAGGAAATGGCGCCCTTTCCGGTCACCATCCGGTTCCTCGACCCGCCGCTGCACGAGTTCCTGCCCAAGCGCGAGGAACTCATGGTCAAGATCGCCCGGCTGGAGGCCAAGGGCCAGGGTGGGTCGGAGTTGGCCGAGGCCGAGCGCACGCTGGCCCGGGTGCAGGAACTGCACGAGTTCAACCCGATGCTGGGTCTGCGCGGCTGCCGGTTGGGGATCATGTACCCGGAGATTACCGAGATGCAGGCACGCGCCGTCTTCGAGGCCGCCTGCGAGCTGGCGAAGGAGGGTGTCAAGACCGTCCCCGAGATCATGATCCCGCTCGTCGGATTCATCGGGGAATTCCGCCACCAGGAGGCGATCGTGCGCCGGGTGGCGGCCGAGGTCATGAAGGAGCGGAAGACGAAGGTGGAGTACCTCGTGGGCACCATGATCGAGGTGCCGCGCGCGGCCGTGACGGCCGCCGAGATCGCCAAGGCGGCCGAGTTCTTCTCCTTCGGCACGAACGACCTGACGCAGACCACGCTCGGATTCTCCCGGGACGACGCCGGGAAGATCATCAAGAACTACGTGGAGCTGGGGCTGTTCGAGAAGGATCCCTTCGTGACGATCGACCAGGACGGCGTGGGCGCCCTCGTGGTCCAGGGCATCACCGGTGGACGGACAACCCGCCCCAAGCTCAAGATCGGCATCTGCGGCGAGCACGGCGGCGACCCGACGACGGTCAAGTTCTGCGCGCGCGTGGGCATGAACTACGTCTCCTGCTCGCCGTTCCGGGTGCCCGTGGCCCGGCACGCCGCGGCGCAGGCGGCCCTGGGCGGAAGCAGCTACACCAGCAAGTAGCCTTCGGGCGGCCCTGTATCATGGGGGCATGAGGCGGAGGGGCGCGTTGCTGGGGCTGGCGTCACTTCTTGCCGGCCTGGCCGGGTGCGCGGGGGGGCCGGCGCACCGCGAAGCGTTCGGGCTGGGCCGGGTGGAGGACCCCTCCTTCGGCCTGCCCAAGTACGCTGAATTCCGGCACGCGACGCCCATCGAGGAAACGGCGGTCTATCAGGGGTGGACGCAGGCGGCGGACCCGCGCCGGGTGCCCGAGGAACTGAAGCCCGGTGTCCCCAACGAGGCCGGCATGGAGGCGCATCCCGCGTGGCGGGCCGATTTCCCGGTGGAGCGGACGCCGGCCCGCCGGCGGTTCTTCCTCTCCGGGTTCGTGGCCGGGTTCGCCGCCCGGCTGGCCTACGGGGCGTGGCAGGGATCATCGTCCGGCGGACTGGGCGCGGGCGCCTTCGGGTCGGCGCTCCTGCTCGGCTCGGCGACCGGGCTTCTGGCCTGGACCTACAGTTTCCGCCTGCCGCCCGCGACCCTCCAACCACATCTGACCGAGGATGTCCTGCCGTCGGTTGAGCAGACCGGCGTCTATCGGGAGTGGTCGTCCCCCGCGAAGTAGTCCCCGGTCGGGCGACGGCCGAGGGGACGGCAGCGTATGCCCGCCGCATTCCGGCGGCCCAGGGCCACTTCCGGACCTTTCGCGGCCTGGCGCTCTCCTCCATCGGGCTGGGCACCTACCTGGGCGAGGCGGACGGGGAGACGGACGAAACCTACGCGGCCGCGATCCGCGCGGCGCTGGCGGGGGGCGTCAATGTCGTGGACAGCGCGATCAACTACCGGCACCAGCGGTCCGAACGGGCCGTGGGTGCGGCCCTGCACGCGGCCATCGTGGCGGGGGAGGTTCGGCGCGAGGAGGTGGTGATCGCCACCAAGGGGGGATACATGCCCTTTGACGGGGCGGCGCCGGCCGATCCCCGCGCGTACCTGGATGCGACCTACCTCAACCCGGGGCTCCTGACCGCGGCCGATATCGCCGCCGGGGGCCATTCGTTGAGTCCGCGGTGGCTGGCCGACCAGCTTGACCGCAGTCGAGCGAACCTCGGGGTGGAGACCATTGACGTCTACGAGATCCACAATCCCGAAACCCAGTTGCGCACGGTCACCCGGGACGACTTCAGCCGGCAGGTGCGCGCCGCCTTTACCTACCTTGAGCAGGCCTGCGATGCGGGGAAGATCATGGTGTACGGTGCGGCCACCTGGAGCGGGTTTCGGTCCCCGCCGGAGGCGCGCGACTACCTGCCGCTCACCGCCCTGGTGGGCATTGCGGAGGAGATCGGGGGCAACGCGCACCGGTTCCGGGTGATCCAGGCGCCGTACAACCTGGCCATGGCCGAGGCGCATGCCCTCTTCAACCAGCCGGTGGCCCGCGGCCGGGTCAACCTGTTCGACGCCGCACGCGACCACGGCCTGCATGTCCTCACCTCCGCGACCCTCCTGCAGGGCCGGCTGGCGAAGGGCCTGCCCCCCGAACTGGCCGACTACGTCCCCGGCGACCTCACCGATGCCCAGCGGGCGGTCCAATTCGCCCGGTCCACCCCCGGCGCCGGGACGGCGCTGGTCGGGATGGCCTCGCCCGCCCATGCGCGCGAGATGGCCGGCCTGGCGCGCGTGCCCCCCCTGCCGCCGGAGGCGGTGCGGGGCATGTTCCGGGACGAGCCGGCCTAGCCCGCCAGCGCCAGGATGGCCCGCCGCTCGGCGGCGGTCACCGGCACGACCGAGAGCCGGGAGTGGCGAAAGAGCAGCATGCCGCGAAGCGCCGGTACCCGCTTCATCGCCTCACGGGTCACGACCGGCTCGAAGTGCCGCACGAACCGGACGTCCACCGCATCCCACCGCGGCGCGTCCGGCCGCGAGCCCGGGTCGTGGTAATCGCTCTTCGGGTCAAACTGGGCGGGATCGGGATAGGCGGCGTGGACAATCTCCACCTCGCCCACCACGGCGAGGAGGGGACAGCCGGAATGGTAGAAGAAGGCCCGGTCACCCCGGCGCATGGCCCGGAGGAAATTGCGCGCCCGGTAATTGCGGACGCCCTCCCAGGCCGTCCGGCGGTCCCGGGCCAGATCGGTGATGGCGTAGGTTGCCGGCTCCGACTTCATCAGCCAGCCGGCCGGGTTCAGAAGCCCCCTTCCTGGCTCTGCCGGTCGTCCGGTCCGTGGGGTGCGATCGGCTGGAGCATAAGCGTGGAGGACTCCTCGTTCTTGCCGTATTCCTCGTCCGTGAATCGCCGGGTGTCGGTTTCGAGCGTGCAGGGCCGCGTGGGCGCCGTGCCCTCCACGAAGACCTCGGGAAAGGTCTTCCGGCAGGCCTTGGTGGCCAGCAGACCGGATTCCGGGTCAATCAGGGCCGTCACAATCCCGTTGGGTTTCTCGAAGTCTTCCAGGGTGGCATGTTCGAGCGCTTCCGACATGAAGGCCGCCCAGACGGGGGCGGCAATCAGCCCGCCGGTCATGTTTTTGCCCATGCTCCGGCGGTCGTCGAACCCCAGCCACACGCCGCATACCAGGGAGGGGGTGAACCCGATGAACCAGGCATCGGTGAAATCGTTGGTGGAGCCCGTCTTGCCCGCCGCGGGCCGGGTGAAGCCCAGCCGCCGGATGACGCTGGCCGTCCCGCGGTTGATCGTGTCCTCCAGGATGGACACCATCTGGAACGCCACCGGGGGAGGCAGGACGGAGGCCAGCACCGGCCGGTTCTGCTCGAGGATGTTCCCCTGGCTGTCCTTGACCAACCGGATCGCATGCGGCTCGGCGCGCACCCCGGCATTGGCGAACACGGAAAACGCCGAGACCATCTCGAGCAGTCCGACCTCCGAGGTGCCCAGCGCTAGCGTCAGGTCATCCCGAAACGGTCCGGCGTATCCGAATTTGTGCGCCAGGGCGATGACGGTGTGCGTGCCCACGCGGTTCAGGAGCTTAACCGTCACCACATTGCGCGAGAGGGCGAGCGCCCGGCGCAGGGGGGTCATGCCAAAATTCTTCCGCTCAAAATTGGTGGGCATCCACATCTTGCCGTCCTTGCCGGGGAACTGCTCCGGGGCGTCGTTGATGAGGTCGGCCGGGGTGTGCCCGTTCAGGAGCCCTGTGGCGTAGATGACGGGCTTGAAGGACGAGCCGGGCTGGCGCTTCATCTGGGTGGCGCGGTTGAACTCGTTTTCCCGGAAGCTCCGGCCGCCCACCATGGCCAGGATGGCGCCGGTGCGCGGGTCCAGCGCCACCAGGGCGCCCTGCAGGCGCAGGGAGCCGTCGGCCGCGGCGCCGCGCCGCTCGCGCAGGAGCCCCTCGGCGGCACCCAATCCCTGTTCCAGCGCCCGCTGGGCGAGCGTTTGGAGGCGCAGGTTGAGCGTGGTGTAAACCGAGAGGCCGCCCCGGTAGATGGCCTGGGCGCCGTAGGCCTCCTCAAGATGCTTGCGTACATGGGCCGCGAAATACGGGGCATTGGTAATTTCAGTTTGCCGCAACTGGATGGGGGCCTGTTTGGCCTCCTCCGCCTCCGACCGCTCCACCAACCCATTCTCGATCATCTTGGCTAGGACGACATTTCGCCGGGAACGCGCGCGTTCGGGATCGGTGCGGGGGCTGTCAGCGTTGGGCGCGTGGGGGAGCCCGGCAATGAGCGCGCACTCGGGGAGGGTGAGTTCCTCCGCGTGCTTGCCGAAGTAGAATCGTGCGGCCTGTTCGGCTCCCCACGCCCCGTGGCCGAAATAAACCTGGTTGAGATACATCTCCAGGATCTCCTCCTTCTTGTAGGCGCGCTCGATTTGGATGGCCAGTAGGGCCTCCTTCAGCTTGCGCTGAATCGTCCGCTCGCTCGTGAGAAACAGGG
>JAHFSL010000196.1 GCA_023265785.1 Candidatus Coatesiibacteriota bacterium
GATCCGTGGTGACCAAGGACATCCCGGCCGGTGTCGTCGCCTACGGCTCTCCGGCGAAGCCGCACGGCAAGCGCGAAGCGCTCAAGTGCTGGACCGGCCACACCCTGCGGCCCTACACGAAGGGTCGCCCGTGACGGACGAACCACGACTGAGGCTGTCCGATCTAGGGCGACTGCATGCGCCGATCCGTCATGAAATGGATACGGCCATGAAGGCCGTGATTGACCGGGGGGCGTTCATCCTGGGGCAGGAGGTCAGGGACTTTGAGGTCGAGTATGCACAGTACTGTGGCGTGGCGCGGGCTGTCGGGCTGGACAATGGCACCTCGGCGCTGGAACTCATCCTGCGGGCGCTGGGAGTCGGGCCGGGGGACGAGGTGATCGTGCCCGCCATGACCTTCGTGGCCACGGCATCGGCTGTCAGTATGGTGGGTGCGAAGCCGGTCCTGGTGGACATTGATCCCAAGACGGACTGCATGGACATGCACGCCGCCCTCGCGGCGGTGAACGACCGGACCCGGGCCGTGATCCCGGTTCACCTCTACGGCTTTCCGGCTCCGATCGGACCCCTGCTCTCCGCTGCGCACGGCAAGTTCCAGGTGATCGAGGACTGCTGTCAGGCGCACGGCGCCAAGGTCGGGTCGCGCCGGGTCGGGTCCATGGGGGTCGCCGGGGCCTTCAGTTTCTACCCGGCGAAGAATCTCGGATGTTTTGGTGATGGTGGCATGGCTATTACGGACGAGCCTGGTGTGGCGGATCGCATCGTCATGCTCCGCAACTATGGCGAGCGGAAAAAGTACGAGCACATGGAACTGGCCTATAACCGGCGGCTGGATACCGTGCAGGCCGCAGTTCTCAAGGTGAAACTGCCGCGGCTGGATGACTGGAACACCGACCGGCGCCGCGTGGCGGCCGCATACCGGATCGCTTTGGCGGGAACCGGTCTCGTCCTTCCACCAGACGCGGCGGCGGGCGATGAGCATGTGCACTACATGTACGCCGTCCGGACCAAGAGGCGCGAGGGGCTCCAGGCCCACCTCAAGGCCGCGAACATCGAGACCGGCATCCATTACCCGTATCCGCTCCATCTCCTGCCGGTGTTCGAGGACCTCGGGTACCGGGAAGGCTCGTTCCCCGCTTCCGAGGCGCTGGCGCGTGAAACGCTCTCGCTCCCGATGTTTCCCGGCATGACGGATGGGGAAGTGGGGCGAGTCGCCACGGCCATCAAGGCCTTCGGGCAGGCCGGGTGAGCCGAAGTCCCAGCAGGGTGCAGGCCGGCTGGAAACCTCGCCGGGTGGCAGTGGTGCTCCCCGCCTACAACGAGGAGCGCTACATCGGCAAGGTGGTGCGTAGCAACCTGGCCCGACCCGAAGTCAACGCAGTCTATGTGGTGGATGACGGCTCCCGGGACCGGACGGCGGTGCGGGCCCGGCGGGCGGGGGCCCGGGTCATCGTCCAGCCGCGCAACCGCGGCGTGGGCGCCGCCCTCCGGACGGGGTATTTTGCCGCCCGCCGGGCGGGGTTCGACACGCTGGTCACGATGGGCGCGGATGACCAGGACAACCCGGGGGAGATCCCACGCCTCCTGGCCCGGCTGGCGCAGGGGTACGACTTCGTGCAGGGCTCCCGGTGGCTGAAGGCCGGGCGGGTGGTGAACATCCCGCTATTTCGCCGGGTTACGACGATCGGGTACTCGCTGATCTTCACGGTCCTGACCGGCCGGCGAATCACCGACGGCACCAACGGATTTCGGGCTTTCCGGACGCGTGTCCTGGCCGGGCTCAACCTGGACCAGCGTTGGCTGGACACCTATGAACTGGAGCCCTACCTCTACTGGCATGTCATCAAGCTGGGCTACCGCGTGGGCGAGGAGCCCGTGACCAAGCGCTACCCCCGGGCGCGGAAGGGCTACCATTACACCAAGATGCGGGCGTTCCGGGACTGGTGGCGGATTCTCCGGCCGCTGGTCCTGCTCGCCCTGCGCTTGCGCCGCTAACCCCGGTTATGGGGATCGGCACGATCCAACAGGCGAGGTTCTCCATTCTGGGGGCGTGCTACCTCGCTCCCGGCTGGTTCGTGCATCTGACCCCATCCCGGTACGCGGTGGTGCTCGCATGCGGCGTCGCGTGGATGGGCGCCGCGGCGTGGCTGGGCTGGCGGGTCCGCCGCCGGACGGGGACCGGCGACCGGGGTTTCTATCTGGGCGCGCTGACGCTCTTCCTGCTCGCCGGAGCCTTTGTAACTTTGGTCTATCCGCCCACCACCGATGAACCGCACTACCTCATGCTGACCGAGAGCCTCCTGTCCGACGGGGACATTGATCTCGCCAACAACTACATGCACCAGGACCATCTCAAGTTCTATCCTGGGGCGACCCTTGACCCCCATGTGGTGATCTGTCCCGATGGCCGCTGGTTCGCCCAGCACACGATCGGCCTGTCCCTGCTGGTGCTTCCCGGATATGCGCTGGCGGGGCGGTGGGGGAGCCTCCTCATCCTGGCCCTGGTCGCGGCGTGTCTCCCTGTTCTCCTGCGCCGCATCAGTGTGGCCTCCGGCGCAGGGGCCCGGGAGTCCACCGCCCTTGCCGTGTTGGTCACTGCCACCGGTCCCCTCGCCTTCGGGTCCACATTGATGTTTCCCGAGGTCCCCGCGGCGGTCCTGGCGGCAGCGGGGCTGACCACGACGGCTTCGTGGTGGCTGCCGGCGGCGTGCGCGGCGGCCCTGCCATGGCTTCACCCCCGGTTCGCGGTCTTGAGCTTCGGCCTGCTGGCAGTCCACGTCCTCGAAAATCGGCGGCGGGGTGCGATCATTGCGGCGTGGTCCGGGGCGGCCATCGTGTCAGGCGGATTCTTCCTCTTCGTCTATCACGGTGAGGCGTTGGTCGCCGCGCTCAATGTCCTGACCGAGCATTACCCGGCGCGGCTGGAGGACATCGGCGGCGCGACCGTGACCGGCAATATGGGTCTCCGATATCTCCTCCCCGGTATCGGGGCCAAACTCTTTGACCGGGAGTTCGGCGTCATCCCCTTTGCGCCATGGCTGTTGGCCGGGATTCCCGGGGTGTGGGTGGCCACGCGCCGACGCGGCTTCCCGCATGCGCGCCTGCTGGTCGCCGGGGGTGCATATGCGCTCATCACCTGCCTGTACCGCAACTGGGCGGGCTCCGCCTATCCGGGTCGGACGCTCATCGCCCTCCTGCCGTTTACCGCCCCGTACCTGGCCACGGGCATCCGGTGGGCGGGGAAGACACCCGGCCGGCGCGGTGTGTTCGGCGCGCTGGCCCTGGTCTCCATCCTCACGGCCTGGCTCCTGACCGCCTGCCCGGTCCTCCGCTACACCTCCGGCCGCGACTGGATGGCGGCCCGGGGCGGGGTGGCCTGGCGGATTCTGCCCTTCAATTGGTTCCCGCGGTTCACCCTTCTCACCGCCCCCAAGTGAAGATCCTTTTCCTGGGCGCGTTTATCCCGGTCCCGGTCACCGATGGGGACAAGGTGCGGGCCCGCTGGACCCTGTCCACGCTGGCCCGTCGCCACCGCGTTCACGGTTTCTTCCTGGATCCCGAGGGACGGGCCGGTCTGCCCTCCGTCATCCGCCGGTGGTGTGTGGCCGCCGAGGTCGTCCCCACGACGCGCTGGCATCGGGCCGTCGGGGCCCTGGCGGCCGTTGCGCGCGGCCGCACGGCCCATGCCCACGCCTTCTGGAACCGGGCCGCGCAATCCCGGCTGGACGCTTTTATCGCCCGGTGGCGGCCCGATGCGATCCATGTCCACCGGATTCGCATGATGCCCTATGCCGAGCGGACCGGCCTGCCCTACCTGCTGGATGCGACAGACTGCCTCTCCTGGTACTTCCGTCATGCCCGGGGCCTGCCCGGCTGGCGCCGGCTGTATGCGGCTGCCGACCTGACCACGCTGGTCCGGCACGAGCGGCGGTGGGCGAACGGCGCCGCCGCGGTCACCGTGATTACGGAAACGGAGCGGACAAAGATTCTTTCGATGGGAGTTCATCGACCGGTTGTTGTTTCCCCAAACGGGCTCGACGCAACCGCATTTGCGCCGGGAAAGAGCCGCCGGTCGGGACTGCTGTTCGTCGGCAACCTGGGCTACCCCCCCAACGCGGCGGGGCTCGACTGGTATTTCCGGGCCATCGCCCCCCGGCTGGGCACCGGGACCCGCCGCGTGCCGCTGACCATTGCCGGTGGGGGAGCCTCCCCGGCGCTGACGCGCGTCGCCGCGGCCAGCGGGTTGCCGGTCCGGTTCACAGGATTCGTCGCCAGCCTTGGCCCGCTGTACCGGGGAGCGGCCGCGGTGCTCTGCCCGTTGCCGCTGGCCGCCGGGCTCCAGAACAAGGCCATCGAGGCCATGGCCGCGGGAACACCCGTGGTGGCCACGCCGAATGTGGCTGCCGCCATGGGAGCGCGGCCCGGCCGCGATCTCGCCGTGGCTGCCGATGCGATGGGGTTCGCGCGCGCCGTGGACCGGCTGGTCGCCCATCCTTCCCGGGGCCGGCGGCTGGGCGCGGCGGGCCGGACCCTGGTCCGGACCCGGTTCGGGGCCCCGGCCGCGCGCCGGGCCCTGGAACGGGCCGTCCGCCTCCTCGAGGCCGCGGCACGATGAATATTAATTCCTTCGCCCTCTTCCGGACCGATCGGATTGGCGACCTCATCCTGACCCTGCCGGCCATGAAGGCCGTCAAGGCGGCCTTTCCCGCCGCCCGGGTGGCCGCCGTGGTCGCACCGCGCACCCGCGAGCTGGCCGACGGGCAACCATTTCTGGACGAGGTCTTCACCTGGACGCCTTCGCTGGGGCGCTCGCCTCTCACCGCCTGGCTGATCGAGCGCCGGTTCGATGCCGCCGTGTTCTTTTATCCGCGACCCTCCGCCGCGTGGTCCGTCTGGCGGGCGGGGGTGCGGACCCGGATCGGGACCGCGTACCGATGGTACTCACCCCTGTTCAATACCCCCATCCGGATTCGCCGCCGGGACAGCGGCCGGCACGAGCTGAATCTGAATCTTGCCATGCTGACTCCGTTGGGGATCGCAGTGGCGGACGCCCCGCTCATTCGCCCGGTCGTTCCTGCCGGGGCCACAGCATTGGCTGGCTCTCTGCTCACCGCCGCCGGCGTCACGGACCCCTTTTCCGTCATTCATTCCGGCAGTCTCGGCTCGGCGCTGAACGCCACCCCCGAGTGGTACGGACGGCTGGTGGCGGCGGTGGAATCGGCAGGACTTCCAGTGATTCTGACCGGGAGCGCCTCCGAGTCCGCGCGTACGGGCGCGGTCCAGGCGGCGGGAGGCATTCCGGCCGTGCGCACCCTCTCGACCCCCACCCTCGGGGTGCTGGCCGCCGTGCTGACCCGGGCGCGGGTGGTGATTGGCCCTTCCACCGGCCCCCTGCACATCGCCGCGGCCGTGGGCACGCCCACCGTGGGGCTTTATCCCGGGACCCGGGCCCAGAGCGCCGTCCGCTGGCGTCCTCGCGGCCCGGCCGGCATGATTCTGGAGCCGCCCCCGGCGCCCCGGATGCCCAATGCCATGGATGCCATCGGCATCCCGGACGTGGTGGACGCCGCCATCCGGGTGGCC
>JAHFSL010000197.1 GCA_023265785.1 Candidatus Coatesiibacteriota bacterium
GATGTAGATGAGCGCATATTGTCTGATTCTCCCTCCCAACTTTTTCGAGAGACTCTTGGAAACAAAGCCGAGGACAATGTCGCCTTTCTTGGCTCGCATCCTGATGTGGGGTTTGCAGATCGCAAGGCTCAGCAACGCCCTTGAGGCACATGGGGCTCCTCCGATATCCGTCGTCAACTTGTAGAGCCAATAGTTCAAAATGAACCTCCGTCAGTTGTTGGCCGCAATCACCTCGGGTTCCTGGGCGAGGAACCATGAATAGAAACGGTCGGCCGATGCAAAGGCGGGTAAATATGCACTGCGTTGAATAAAGCCATCGGCAATGCTGAGGCCGCCCCAGATGGAAAGCAGTTCCGGCTGAACGCGGTATGACTTACCTTTGTGGCGTCCATCTCTCGGGTGCCGATAAGAGCCGATGGGAATTCCATGTCTGAGACGGCCGGAGGGACCCTTTTTCCCGCGCACGACGATGTCATCCGCGCCCCGTTCCAGTTTTCTTCGAGTGTGGGCGTTCTCATGCCATCTGGCCCTTGGGACTCTCGTCGCCAACACGATCTCGTGTACTACAAAGAGCCCAATGATGGCATAGACCAAATCAGTCTGGGGGAGAGTGGAGCGGAGGCCAGCATAAAAGACCAAGAGGTCATTCTTGCTTATCTGGTCTGCTATTCGCCTGGCGCGCTGACCCTGATCGCCATAGGTGAGATTGGCAAAGTCCGGATCAAGATGCATGTGCATTCGTAGGACCTGTCGGGGGAGAGGCCAAGGGGAGGAGGAAATCTTTGGTTTAAGAGACGAATAAGGGGTAGCCATTTCATTATGGAATGGTTTCGTTTCCGGAATCGGGATATATGCAAATGCGCCAGTTGCGATGTCAATCGGACCGTTGAAACCCCCGCCGCCTGGACTCATGTCTGCAGCAACGCGGACCAGCAGGGCGTTCACCGGCCAGCTCGGAGGCGCTTGTAGGTGCGTTCGGAACGCCGGAGGACATCGAGGATGCTCACGAGATGGGTCGCATCGTCAATAAGATAGATGACGCGCCATGCGCCGATTCTGATCCGGTGAAGGTGGTCCTTTAATTTCTTGACACCGTGCGGTCTGGGGTTATCCTTCAGCTCTGCTATCTTCATGTCAATATTGGAGAATTGCTTCTTGTCCAACCGATCCAGTGCCTGAACGGCGGGGGGTGAGAGTTGAACGCGGTAGGTCAGCCGGACCTGATCGCTTTCCCGAGTCTCCTCGCGCGGTACGTGTCATAGTCGAGCCCAAGACCGGGGCGAAAACTCTTGAGAATCGACTCCGCCCGGTCGATGTCCGCGCGGTCGTCGGCCAGCAGGCCCTCGACGGCATCGCGAATCAAACCGGTCAGGCTGGTTTCCTGTTCAACCGCGAGGTGCTTCAGGCGTTTATGAGTGCTTGCGGGAAGGACAATCATCGTCCGCTTGGTTGTCATGCGTGATTCACCTTGGCCCCATTATGGCACAAATATGCCAGTATGCCTCACCTAGTTCACGGTGACTCGATAGCAGGCACAGCCGGTGGAGTTGATGCCGATCTGGGGGACGGTGAACCGGAGCCAGCGGGTGCCGGCGATCGGGTTGGCCTCGGTGAACGCCGCCGGGGGGGTGGTGGAAGCGGCCGTCGAATACGCCACCCGGAGGTTGACGGGCAAGGTGCCGCCGCAATCGAAGGCTGCGGTGCCCGCCTCCGGGAAGAAGGCCGTGCCCATCGGAATGGCGTCGGTGATCACGAACGTGAACGCGGACGCGCTGGAATAGTTGCTCCAGCACAATTGGAACCGGACCAGATCGCCGGAGGCCGAAGCCACGAACCGGGGAACCTTGGTGAGTTTTACGTCCACGCCCACCACCATGATCGAGGCAAACCCGGTGATGGTGCCGTCCACGGTGTCGGCGCCGATCAGGGTCTGCTGGCCCAGCTTGTTGAAGATGACATTGAAAAAGATGTGGACCCCGTCCTCGTTGGGGGCGGCATTGCAATTCGTCGTGGAGGACCAGGTGAAGTTGTAGGTGTCCATGTTCCCGTTCTCGATCTTGGCGAGCGGGTCCGTGGCGGTGAACGAGATCGTCCCGCAGTAGTCCGTCTTGGTCGTGTTGGACTGGTCCACGACGACGACGGTGATCCAGAAGCTCTGGCCCGAATACACGACGGGCGGTGCCACGATGAGGTAGTGCGTCCCCGTCTGGACGAACGGGCTCGTGTAGCCCTTCTCGGAGGAGGTGCACTGCTGGTACAGCGCGACGACCGAACCCTGCGACGGCCCCGGCAGGACGTCAATGCGCCAGTCCCGCTTGTTGATGTTGTTGCCGATGAACGAGAGCCGGTGGAAGGCGATCACCTCGTCGGCGGCGTTGGTGGTGTAGGAGGCCGTGAACCCGTCGGAGGAAACCAATCCGATGGCCATGTTCTGCTTGGGGCAGAAGACATCGAGGGTGCCCAGCGGGCTCATGACGGGGTCGGGGCCGCCACCGCAGTTGTACCCCTGGTCGCCCGTCTGGTGGTACCAGAATTGCAGTCCGGTCTGTTTGCCGTCCGCCGCGTGCATGACGGCTCCGCCGGAGAACACGGACGGCATGAAGGTGCCGCAGTAGACCGAGATCGGCCCGCTGCTGACCAATTCGACCTTGAAGAGGGCCGTGGAGGGGCCGGTGAACCCGGCATTGTCATAGCCGCCGCCGTAGGCGTGGGGGTTGGGCGGGGCGACCGAGCCCGCGAACAGCCCCGCCGGCACCGTGTCCACGGTGGTCACGATCCACTTGCCCGAGGTGCCGCCCAGCATGATGGGGACCGGGGCGGGACTGCTCCCGGTGGGCTGGTAGGACCAGATCTTGTACCGCGCGTCCACGACTCCCGTGTTGCCGACCACAAACGCTGTCCACCCGGTCTTGGCCATCGGGGAGCCCCACGGGTCGCCGATGGCATAGAAGTTGCCCGATCCCACCTGGGACACCACGTTGCCGGTCTCCCGGGTCGGGGCCAAGGTGCTGTGGTTGTCGCAACATCCAGACGCCGCGAGCGAATCGAAGGTGTTGTAGGAGTGGTGGATGATGAGGCTCGCCTGGGACGACAGGGCTTTGAAGAACCCGGCCTCGGCGACCGAGGTGCCCATGAAGACGACGCCGGCACTCTCGGCGTCCAGGTCCATCGTCGTAACATATTGATACGCCAGCGCCACGGGGTCCCACTTGAACATGTGCACGGTGGTCGTCAGTCCGGTCTGGTAGGTGCCGGTCGAATTCGTACTGGTATTGATCAGCGTGATGGCCGACCCCAGCCCCGCCCCGGCCGCCGCCGCGGCCATGCGGTAGGTATAGAGGGTGAAGCCGCGGAAGGTGACTGTGGAGGAGGGGTCGTAGAGGTGATGGTCCTGGTTGTTGGAGAGCGCCCAGGTTCGGGTCTGCCAGAGGACGGGTGAGTTCGAGATGATCTTGTAGATAAAGTGGAACGGGAAGGAGGGTGTCACGCCGTGCCAGGCGGGAGGATCGTACATCGCGGGGGCCCGCTCGATCTTGCACCCCGGGATGCCGCCGGGCTGGTAGCCGGTGAACCCGCCGGTGCAGGTCCCGATGAAGTTGGCGATGGGTGTGGAGACGCCGCCCAGTTCCGCCCAGGTCCCCGGCCCGATCACCTCGACGCCGTACAGCGAGAAGTCCGTCTTCTTGTTGAGCGGGAAGAACGGCAGGTAGAGCCCGGGGAAGGCCGTGTTGCCCTTGTCCGCCCCGAAGTAGGAGGTGTAACTCACATAGGTGGTGGGCAGGAAAATCGGGGCGAGGTGGGTGAAGTTGGCGGGGGTCTGGGAATTCCCGGTCCCTTCCACTCCGTTGAACCCCAATTCCTGCACGCTCACGATACTGACCGCCGTGTTGCCCGCCGGGGCGGTCGGGCGGACCTGCGCCTTCCACCGGACCTGCACCGTCATACCCGGCGGCATGTCCAGGTTCCAGGTCATGATCGTGTTGGCACCCACGACCACCTTGCCCGCGCTGGCCGCCGCACACCCGCCCGGCGTCATGGTCCAGCCCAGACAGGGGTCGTCGTGGCCGCAGTTCACGCACCAGGGGTCCAGTTCGGCGGGCATCGTGTCCCAGATCTGGACATTCCACCAGGTCTTTGTCGGGGACAGGTTCTTCACGAAGAGGGAATAGATAATTTCATCGGGCGGCTGGCCGAGCGCATAGGAGAAGACGATGTCGTTGTCCGCGTCCTCGTACATCAGGAACCGGTGGACCACGGTGTCGGCGCTGGGCGAGGTTTGGGCATTGGGCGCGCAGGCGCCCGGCCCGTCGAAGATCTCGGTGGCCCGGTTGCCCAGCCGCAGGTTCTCGGGCGCGGCCGATGGTCCCGATCCCGGATCGAAAGGCTGGTTGCCCCAGTCCACCGTCAACTGGAACTTGACCGAGGCCGTCGGGCCGCCCGCGGTGGCGAAGGGACCGGGCAGGGTCCACCGGAGCCGGACCGGCGGGCCCCAGTCGGGGTCCCAGGCGATGTCCGGGGCGGGGACGGCGGACCCGGTGACATAGGACGTGAAGGGAGGCAGGGAATCCATGATCGTGATCTGGGTCAACGATCCGGTGCCGGGCCGGCCGTAGAACACGGTGTAGTTCACCGTGTCGCCCGGGGCGGCGCTGGCGAGGTCACCGGTCTTGAGCGTGTAGACGATGACCTTGGGGGCCGGGTCCTGAATGCTGGCCCAGGGCTGGCGGCAGTCGTCCTCGTCCACCACCCCGCCGGGGTTGAGGGGATCCAGCGTTGGGTTGTACCCGGGGCCCAGCGCGATCGTCGCGTTGTTGGTGGGACACGAATTGACATCCACCCAGATCGGCAGGCTGACCTGGCAGGCCGTGGCGCATCCGCCCTTGGTGTTGCACGGATCGGTGTTGAAGACCAGCGGTACGACCGAGGACCAGGTCCACGCCGGATAGGGGGTCCCGCCGACATTCCAAATGCCCGCGTAGGTGAGGGTCTGGGTCGGCACCGTGCAGCCCGCCGTACAGCCGCCGCAGAAGTACATGCCCGTGAGGTCGCCCGCGGCCCCGCCCGTGGCGGTGCCGTAGTTCATGATCGTGAGCCCGGTGATGCTGGCCTGATAGGCCGTCAGCGACCAGGCGCAGATGGTGCTGTCGCAGTACACGGCGTCGAAGATCGCGACCTGCGCCCGGGTCCAGTTGGGAAACAGGTAAAACGCCCCCGGGCTGTTGGCATCCACGACGAAATCAATGAGGCAGGCGGGGGCAGGGCGGGGAACCAGCAGGGCACAGACCACCCCCACGGTCGCCAAACCCTGCCTCATGCCCATTCGCCGATCTCCCCGCCGGACAGCGCTTCTCCCAACGACCCCATGATACCCCACCCCTTTCGCACGGAACCGGCATAATCGGGGCATGCCGGAACCCTTGATCAGGCCGTATCGCCCCGATGACGAGCCCGCCGTGGTGACGCTCTGGAACGCGACGCTGGATCGCGACCCCATTACGCCGGAAGCGTTTCGAGAGAGGACGCTGGGGGACCCGAACTTTTCCCCGGAAGGAATTACACTTGCCATTTCGAATGGGGAG
>JAHFSL010000198.1 GCA_023265785.1 Candidatus Coatesiibacteriota bacterium
GGGTGGAGACGAACTTTCCCGGCGGCAACGCCTGCGGGCTGTCGGTGGGCGACCGGGACGGCGTGGCGGAGGTCGCCTTCACGCCCGACCCGCACGGGGGGCCGGAGGCGCTCTGGTTCCACCTGCGCGTGGTGCGTGACGGTCCCCACCCGGGGGCGGGCCAGCCGGTGCGGCTCGTCCTGCGCCACCCCGACAACATGCTCGGCGGCACCGAGCCCGCCACCCTGCGCCCGGTGCTGGCGCGGGACGGCGCCGACTGGGAACGGCTGGGGCGCGGCGAGGTCGAGGAACTGCCGGACGGCCGCCTGCAGGTGGTGTGGAAGGTCCACGCACCCGACACCGCCCTGGAGTTCGCGGTGTGCTATCCCTACGGGCTGTCCCAACTGGCGGCGCTGGTCCACGACACCCGCCATTACTGGCGGCTGGGCACCATCGGTGTCTCGCAGGGCGGGCGGGGGATCGCCCGGCTGGCCAACGATGCGGGCGCCCCGGGGGGGCCGCGTCCGGGGCTCTACCTCCTCGCGCGCCAGCACTCGGGCGAGACGCCGGGGTCGTGGGTCCTGGATGGGTTCCTGCGCTGGGTCGCGGAACATCCCGACCTCTCGCCGCTGGTCTGGACCGTGCCGTTCGCGAATGTGGACGGGGTCGAGCAGGGTGACTACGGCAAGGACAATTTCCCCTATGACCTCAACCGGGCGTGGGGCGACCCGCCGATGCGCCACGAAACGCACGTCATCATGCGCGACCTGGACCGGTGGAAGGCCCGGTGCCGGCCCCGGCTGGCCCTGGACTTCCATGCGCCCGGGGCGTGCGAGGCCGATGGCATGTACACCTTCATCCCGAACCCGGCCAAGATGCCGCTGGAGTCCAAGGATGCCGAGCGGTGGGCGGGGATCATCGGCGGGGCGCTCTCGCCGGACTTCACCGCGCCGCGGACGAACCGGATCGCCTATTACGCCTCACGGTGGAACACGCCGAACTTCACGACCTACTGCTTTGCCGCGCTGGGCGTGCCGGCGCTGACGCTCGAGGTGCCCTACGCCCTGTGCGGCGACGGCGTGCTGACCCGTGAACGCTACCGGGAGGCGGGCGAGCGGCTGGCCGCCGCCGTCTGCCGCGCCGCCCTGGAGGGAACCGCCTGATGACCGACCTGCCCCGCATGAAGGAGCTCCTGCTCGAGGAAATCACCCAGCGGACCGAGGAGGGGTGTGCCACCGCCGGCTTCGCGGAGCGGGCCGGGGGGGCAAGAGATTCTGCCGCCGCGCAGGCACTCTGGGACGACCTGCAGGCGCTCGTCCCGGCCGCGGGCTGGGTCGAGCCGTCCGGCCTGGACGAGATCCGGTTGGTGCGGCCCGCCGGGCCGCGCCGGATGGCGCCCGTCATTTCGGCGGAGGTCCTGCGGGACAAGACCCTGGGGGGGTGGCTCGGCCGGATCGCCGGCTGCCAGTTGGGCAAGCCGGTGGAGGGCTGGCCCCATGACCGCATCGCGGCCGACCTCAAGGCGAAAGGCCGGTATCCGCTGGACGATTACCTGGCGCCCCTGACCTTCGCCCTGCGTGACGACGACCAGGACTATACGATCCTGGGGCTCCATCTGCTCGAAAAGCACGGCGCCGGGTTCACCTCCGGCCAGGTGGCCGACGCGTGGCTGGAGATGTTTCCCTACCACCAGGTCTATACGGCGGAGCGTGAGACCTACCGCAACCTGATCGCGGGGATCCGGCCGCCGGAGTCCGCCGTGCCCTGGAACCCGTACCGGGAGTGGATCGGGGCGCAGATCCGGGCCGATGGCTGGGGATTCTGCTCCCCGTGCCGGCCCGAGCAGGCCGCGGCATTCGGGTTCCGGGATGCGGCCGTCTCCCATGTCAAGAACGGCATCTACGGCGAGATGTTTTTTGCGGCGGCCATCGCGGCGGCGTTCGCCTCGGACTCGCTCGACGAGGTCCTGGATGTGGCCCTCTCCGAAATCCCGGCGAGGTCCCGGTTTGCCGCGATGGTGGCGGATTGCCGGGGCTGGGCGAAATCCGCCCCTGACTTTGAGGCCGCGTGGCAGTTGTGCGCCGCGAAGTACGGCCGCTACCACTGGGTCCACACCCTGAATAACGCCGCCGTGGTGGTCCTGGCCCTCCTGTTCGGCCGGAAGGACTTCGGGAAAACCATCAGCCTGGCCGTGTCGGGCGGGTGGGATACGGACTGCAACGGGGCGACGGCGGGGGCGGTTCTGGGCGTGATGCTGGGTGAGCGGGCGATTCCGCGGCGCTGGACCTCGGTCTTCAATGACCGCATCCAGAGTGCGCTGTTCGGGTACGGCGAGAGCCGGATTACCGCGCTGGCCGATCGGATGGTGCTGGCGGGGGCCAAGGTGTCCGGTGGCTGACCGGCGGCGGGCCGTGCTCACCGTCGCGGCACCCACGCCGAAGGGCATTTATTCCCAGGGCATCGTGGGCCACGGCCCGTTCGTCCATGTGGCGGGGCAGGGACCGGTGGATCCCCGGTCAGGCAGGATCATCGGACGGACCTTTACCGAACAGGCGCACCGGACCTTCCGCAATGTCGGGGCGATCCTGCGGGCCGCGGGCTCCTCGTGGGGACAGGCGGTCAAAACCAGCGTCTTCCTCGCCGACCTCAAGGACTTCGCCGAGATGAACCGCGTCTACAGGCACTATGTCCGCGCCCCGTATCCGGCGCGGACCACGGTTCAGGCCGGCCTGATGGGCATCCTCATCGAGGTGGACTGCGTCGCGCTCGCCCCAGTGCGCGGGCCTGGGCGAGGGAGCGCAGGCTCCCGATCCCGCCGAAGCCCGCGACGCTAAGGGCGCCGGCGGCGCACCCGAGCCGCAGGGCCTCGGGCAGGGGTCGGCCGCGCAGGAGCCCGGACCAGAATCCCGCATCAAAACAGTCGCCCGCCCCGGTCGCATCCACGGCCTTCACCCGGAAGGCGCGGACCAGGTGTTCCTCGCCGGCTTTCGTCAGGGCGTATACCCCGTCCGCGCCGCGCTTGAGGATGACACCCCGGCGCACGCCGCAGGCAAGAGCCCGGCGGGCGATGGTCTTGAGGTCCGTCGAGGCAAACGTTTCGCGGGCCTCCTCGATGCTGGGCAGGTACCAGTCCACGAACGGCAGGCACATCCGGACCAGGTGCCACCGGCGGCGGGGGTCCCAGCAGGTGTCCAGGCTCGTTTCCAGCCCGAGCCGTTTCGCCCGGGCCAGCAGGCGCCGGGCCGGGGCGCCGTCCAGCCCGGGCAGGATGAAGTAGCCGGAGAGATGCAGGGCGTGATAGCCGCGCAACAGCGCGGACGAAATGCCCGGTTCCTTGAGCCCCGCGCTGGCGCCGATCACATGGAGGAACCCGCGCTCGCCGTCGGGGGAAATGACCACCACGGTGGAGGAGGTCTGGTGCCGGTGATCGCGCGCGATGCCGCGCGTGTCCACGCCCTCGCGGCGGAGCGTCGCCGCCAGGAAGTCGCCGTACGCGTCGCGGCCGACCGCGATCCCCACGCCGGTCTTGAGCCCCAGCCGCGCCCCGGCGATGGAGGAGAGCGTGGCGCACCCGCCGGCGTTGAGCCCGATCTCGTCGAGGAGCCGCAGTTTGCCCCGCTCCGGCAGGGCGGTCACGGGGCGGGCGGAGGTGTCCGCCACGGCGTTCCCGACGCACAGGAGGTCGCGCATCGGGGAGTATGATATCGGAATGAAACAGGCCCGGCTGAACCGGCTCTTCGGCCCCTCCGGCCGCTGTCTGGATGTGGCGGTGGACCACGGCATGTTCGATGAGCCCTCGTTCCTTCCCGGCATCGAGGACATGGGGGCCGCGGTCCGGACCCTGGCCGCCGCCGCGCCCGATGCCATCCAGCTTTCCGCGGGGATGGCGCCCCTGCTCCAGGCCATCCCGGGCCGCCAGCGTCCCGCCCTGGTTCTCCGGACCGACGTGGCCAACGTCTACGGCAAGGCCCTGCCCCGGGACCTCTGGTCGCGGCTGGCGGGCGATCCCGTGGCGGACGGCCTGCGACTGGATGCCGCGTGCGTGGTGGTGAACCTGCTCCAACTGCCGGACCAGCCGGATCTGCACGGCCAGTGCGTCAAGAACATCGGCAAATTGCGGGCGGAGTGCGAGCGGTGGGGCATGCCCCTCATGGTCGAGCCGCTGGTGATGAAGGCCAACAGCGCCGCGGGCGGGTACATGGTGGACGGCGACTTCGAGAAGATCCGGGCACTGGTGCGGCAGGCCGCCGAACTGGGCGCGGATGTGATCAAGGCCGATCCCACCGACGACCTCGCCCGGTACGGCGAGATCGTGCAGGCGGCGGGCCGGCCGGTGCTGGTGCGCGGGGGGGGGAAGGTTCCCGAGGACGAGATCCTCCGCCGCACCGCGCAGGTCCTGGCGCAGGGGGCCTCGGGCATCGTCTACGGGCGCAACATCATCCAGCATCCCCGGCCGGACCACATGACCCGCGCGCTCATGGCCCTGCTCCATGCCAAGGCCTCCCCGGAGGAGGCGCTCCGGGTGCTCCGGGGCTGAACCGTCCGTGAAGGAGATCCGGTTCGGGGTCATCGGGGCCGGATTGATGGGCCGGGAATTCGCCTCGGCGGCGGGCCGGTGGCACCACCTGCTGGACCAGCCGGCCCGGCCGGTCATCACGGCCGTGTGTGATGTGAACGCCGGGGCGCGGGAGTGGTTCACCCGGAACCTGCCCACCGTGAAACTCTCCACCGGGGATGCGGCGGCGGTTCTGGCCTCGCCGGAAGTGGATGCCGTGTACATCGCCGTGCCCCATGACCTGCACGCCGACCTGTATGTCCGCGCCATCGGGGCGGGCAAGCACCTGCTGGGCGAGAAGCCGTTCGGGATTGACCTGCCCGCCTGCGAGCGGATCCTGGCGGCCGCCCGCGCCGCCCCGGGCGTGGTCGTGCGCTGTTCGTCCGAGTTCCCCTTCTTTCCCGGCACCCAGCGGGTCATCGGGATGATCCGCGACAAGGCCTTCGGCCGGATCCTGGATGTCGAGGCCGGGTTCCGGCATTCCTCCGACCTCGACCCGTCCAAGCCGATCAACTGGAAGCGGCGGGTCGCCACATGCGGCGAGTACGGCGTCATGGGGGACCTGGGGATGCACACCGTCCACATTCCCCTGCGGTTCGGCTGGAAGCCGGCCTCGGTCCATGCCATCCTGTCCAAGGTGGTGGAAACGCGGCCGGACGGGAAGGGCGGAACGGCGCCGTGCGAGACCTGGGACAACGCGCGGCTGACCTGCCGGGTGAGGGCGGATGCCGGGTATGAATTTCCGCTGGTGATCCGCACCGAGCGGATCTCGCCGGGCGACATGGACACCTGGTCGCTGGCCGTGCGCGGGACGAACGCCTGCGCGGAGTTCACCACCAAGCGGCCCCGGACCCTGCGCCTGCTCGAATACACGGCGGGCGCCGAGCAGGCCTGGCGGGAGATTGACCTCGGGTACGAATCGCAGGCGAAGGCGATCACCGGCCATATCTTTGAGTTCGGGTTTCCCGACGCGATCCTCCAGATGTGGGCGGCCTTCACGGCGGAGGTGGCGGGGGCCAGCCCCGCATTCGGGTGCGCCACGCC
>JAHFSL010000199.1:0-2025 GCA_023265785.1 Candidatus Coatesiibacteriota bacterium
GTCGCCCTCCCTGACCTACCTCTTTCCCAACTGGGTCAGAACGGAGGTCGTGGATTTTGACACGATCTGGTGTCCCAGCGGCACCTGCGCCCCGGATGCGACCATTCGCGGGTTGACCATCGTGAATTACGGAACCGCCGTGGGCGGGGCGGGCGGCGATATCGCCAACGTGTATGTCTGTTTCGGCTGCTCCCGGTCCTCGGGCGGAGCCTGCGCCCCCACGACCACGCTGACCTATGCGGGCGTCTGGGGGGGCCAGCCATCGTGGACCTGGGCGGGCAGCCTTGCGCTCAACGCCGACCCGTGCAACGGCGGGCCGGGCGGGTGTGCCTGCGTCTTCGTCATGCGGGTGTTCGTGGACATCACCGCCTGTCCCGCCAACCTGAGCACCGTCCGGCTGGGGCCGGGGTTCGACGACACGGTCAACCCGGCCTGGCCCGGTGGCGTCACCGACGCCACGGGGTGTGCGGCGCCCTGGAGCTCGATCGCGGATCCCAATGAAAAGACGATCGTCTATGCCGTGAAGATCGGCGACAAGGCCACCGTGGCGCCGGGTGATACGGTGACCTACACCGTCTATTACGGCCGTCCGGGCACGGTCAACCTGACGAGCGTGACCGTGGTGGACACCCAGCCGCCGTACACACACTACCTGCCCGGGAGCGGCGCGCCGGCGCCGGATCCGCTCTGGGATCCTGACTGGGGGCCGCCCATCCGGCTCAAGTGGACGATCCTGCCGCCGCACCCGGTTGCGGGGGGGGCAACGGCCCAGGTGGTCTTCAAGCTGACGGTGGATTGGGGGAACGGCGAAACCTTCGAGCCGGGATCGGGCGATGTGGCGGCCCCCGAAGGGGCGCGACTGGACAACCTGGCGCAAGTTACCTTCGACGGGACGACCTGCGCCACCAAGGCCGTGGTCACGGCGCCGATCACCACCTCCGTCCAGCGCTTCCTCTTCTGGAAGCTCGGCGACAACGACATCCTCTTCTCGCCGTCCTACGGCCAGCCGGCCGATGAAATGACCTACGAAATCTTCGTCAAGAACATGTCCACCACCAAGACCTGGTGGGACGTGCGGATCTGGGACACCGTGCCTCCCCAGTTGGATCCCTGGGGGACCGGGTACGGATTCGACGATCCGTGCCTGGGTTGGACCATGACGCCGGGCGGCTGCGCCGCGGCGACGCCCGGGACGCTGACCGGGGGCGGGGCCACGCTGCTCACCTGGCGGCTGGACATGCCGCCGGGCATGACGCTGACCCTGCGGTGGAAGGCGGCGGTCGGGCCCACCGTGACGGCGGGGGCGACGGCGATCAACAAGGCGGCGATCCTGGAGTATGGTCGCGCGAACATTGTCGATGGCACGGGCCATTCTGGCGTCCCGCGCCGGTTCAACCATGTGGCGCCGATCGTCCTCCCCACCACCTATATCTCCTATGTGGCCATGGCGGCGGACGCCTGCAAGGGCGGTCCGGGATTCTTCATCGATTTCTTCCCGCTCAACAAGAAGACCCAGTTTGAATTGCGCGGGCTGCAGTATGCGGGGGCCGGCTGGTCGACGGCGGGGGGTATTTCTGCGTCGATCGGCTGTCTGATCGGCGACTGTCTCGGCGGGTTCCCGGGAAATGGCGGCGCCTGCCCGACCGCTGGCATTCCCGGCGGCGGGATCGCGGGCTGCAAAGTGGAGCGCATCCCGGCCCAGTACGAGCCGGTGACCTGGCTGACGGCGTGCCCCACCACCCCCTTCAACTTCATCTATAAGTTGACCTCGAATTCGCCGGTGCTCTGGCAGTGCATGACCAACATTGATGACGACAACCAGGACAACCATACCTACGCCCCCTCCAGCTCCCTCTCCTACACCGGACTCATGCATTACATGTGGAGGCGTTCCTCGGTCACCCAGGCCGCCGGGTTCGGCGACTCCCTGTCTCTCATCAACACCGGCATGGATGCCTACGGCATTTTCACGGCCGCCCTCTCCACGACCGTGCACTTTTTCCGGTTTAATTACGGCTCCCTGCA
>JAHFSL010000199.1:2062-5577 GCA_023265785.1 Candidatus Coatesiibacteriota bacterium
GAACGCTTAACGCGGAGGAAGGGCCGTGGCGGACCGTGTCCAGCGAGGGGAAATTGATCGTGAATCAGGCCAATAACACGTCCAATACGCTGGGCTGCTGCTGCGGCCAGTGCGCCGACAACTATGGGGCGTTCATGCCGACGCGTGAGTCCGGGAACGTTGTGTCGACGGTCGGGACGGCGCATTTCTATGGGCTGGTGCAGGGATTTGCGGCGACCGAGAAGGTGGTGATCGGCAATACGGGTGCCGCCAATGCCAGCTACCGGGTTTGGAAGTATGTTCCGGACAACACCATCGCGGTCGCGCCGATGCCGGCCAACCTCAACGGCACCTCGGGATCGTGGGTGCCGATCGATGTGGGGACGGTCGGTGCAGGGATCGCCAATGCGACGAATCCGCAATGGTACGGTGCCACCTTCAATTCCTCCTCCATTTCCCTCTACAAAGTGGAACAGTTGTCCGGCGGCCCGATCCAGGTCCTGTCGGGCGTCGCCGTGTACTCCGTGTTCGCGGGGGGGGCCATTATCCATGCCGCGAACGGAGGCCAGACGGGAACCATGTTCTGGCTTCACCAGGTGATCGGGCAGAACGGCTGCAAGGGGACGATGACCGACACCATGGCGGTCAATGTGTTCTGTCCGAAGACGGGCATGGTCATCCGGGAAACGGAGGAGGGTGGTGCCACGTTGAACTACACGACGACCGGGCCGGACCAGTGCATCGGCTATGTCCAGTTCCCCGAACCGGCCGCGGGAGCCAAGTACAACTACACCTACCAGGTCGTGCCGGGCCCCTCGTCGGGCAATGTGGTCACGATGTACAGTCAGTGCAATTTCACGGAGAAGGGCTACACGGCGCCGTTCCTGCAAACCGGCGTCCACTACGCCATCATCGCGCCGCCCGTGGTCTTCTCCGGCCAGTCGTTCTGGATCACCGTCGTGGTCGTGGATTCCGGCGGTGGAACCAAGACCGACTACTGCGGCACGACCTCATTTACCGCCACCGATCCGCTGGCCAAGCTGGAGGGCGTCGGCATGGACACCTACAACTACACCTGGGCCTCATCCATCGCCGGGTGCAACGGCGGAGCGGCGATCAACGGGGTGCGGCTGTTCTTCAATGTCACCCTGACCCGGCTGGGACTCCAGACCGTCATCGCGTCGGATACCACGGACGGCTCCATTACCGGCCTCACGGCGATCATGGTCGTCGGCGCGGATGTCAAGCTGATCAAGTCACCCTCGTTGACGCTGGCGGCCTCGGGGGACACGGTCACATTCCGGGTCTGTTGGAGCAACTTCTCCAGTGCCTCAGCATTCACCTTCGTCATCTCCGATGCCGTGCCCCGGGGGACCACCTTTGTTCCCGAGGCCTCCTCGGCGGCATTCAATTGCGGAAACACCGACGGGGTCGTCCCGATCGCGGCCTACTCGACCACGGCGTCCGTCACCCCCCCGGCGGCTTTCACGGAAGCCAACCCGGTCGCCGGCGCCCTCTGGCTCCGCTGGACCATCCCCATGTCGGGAGTGGGCACGACGGGATGTATTTGCTACAGGGTGACTGTCAACTAATCGCCGTAGAATAGGTCCCATGCAGCGCGGCCCCGCTCTCCACCTGTCCGTCACCGTGTTCGCGGCGGGGGCGGTCGTGCTCGTCCTGGAAATCCTCGGGGCACGGGTGCTCGCCCCCTTCCTCGGGTCCTCCTCCTATGTCTGGTCCGCCCTCATCTCGGTCACCCTGCTGTCGTTGGCCGTCGGGTACCGGTGGGGGGGGGCGCTGGCCGACCGCGGGGAGCCGCTCGTTTGGCTGTCCCGCCTGCTCGTGGCCGCGGGCTGGCTGGTCGTGCTGGTGCCGTACGCCCGCCGGTGGGTCCTGCCGGCGGCCTGGGGCCTGGGGATCCGCACGGGCGCCCTGGCGGCCGCGGCGGCGCTCTTCGCCCCGGCCCTCATCCTGTTGGGAACCGTGGCGCCGCTGGCGGCCAAGGGCGCCGTGGCGGATCTGGGCACTCTGGGGGGGCGAGTCGGCGGCCTGTACGCGCTCTCCACCGTGGGGAGCCTGGCGGGCGCCCTGCTGGCCGGCTATGTCCTGATCCCCGTGGCCGGCGTCACCCGGATCTTTCTCGGCGCGGCGCTGGCGCTGTTCCTGCCGGCGCTGGCGTTCCGCGAGGGGGGAGGTCCGGGGCGTCGCTGGCGGCGCGCGGCGGCCGTCGCCGGCACGCTGGCGGCGCTCGCCGGGATCCTCCGCCACGACACCCTTCCGGCCGGCAAGCCAGGCGACGGGTGGACCATGTTGGACCGGGAGGACAGCCGGTACGGCGAGATCAAGGTCGTCCAGTACAACACGGTCCGGATCCTCCTCCTGGACGGAACCCTTCAGACCGGGGTGGAGCTGACGTCGGGCGCCTCCTCGTTTCCCTACGCGGCGGCCGTCCCCGCGCTGCTCTTCGGCGCCAGGCCGGATGCCCGTCGCATCCTGGTGGTCGGGCTCGGCGGCGGGGCGATCTGCGAGGCCTTTGCCGATGCCGGCGCGCGGGTGGACGCCGTGGAGATCGACCCGGCGGTCGCGGGCGTGGCCCGTCGGTTCTTCCTCCGGCGGTCGGACCCGGCCATCATGCTGGAGGACGGCCGGACCTTCCTGCGTCGGACCGCGCCCGGGACCTACGATGCCATCTTCCTCGACGCCTACGCGGGGGAGGCGCCACCCGCCCACCTGTTCACCCGGGAGGCGCTGGGGCTCCTGAAGACGGCGCTGGCACCCGGCGGGATCGGGGTGGCGAACCTGATCGCCTTCCCGTCCGGGCCGCGCGCGCGGCTGGCCCGGTGCGTCGGCGTCACGCTGAAATCGGTCTTTCCGTGGGTCGAGGCGCGCGCCGTCGAAAAAGGCGACGGGGTCATGAATGTGATCTATCTGTTCGGCGACCGGCCGCGGCGACTGGACCGGCTCGCCCCGGTGCGGGTCCACCCCCAGGTGGCGCCCTACCTCGCGGGACTCCTGGCCCGCCAAGTGAACCTGGACGGTCCCGACGCCTTCGTCCTGACGGATGAATTCGCTCCCGTGGAGGCGATGAACCTCGCCGCCCGCGAGGCGACGCGGTACAACATGCGCGCCATCTTCGGGCCCGTGACCTGGCTCCTCCTGTGAGGTCGGGCCGGTTCTTGCGAGTCCTTGATCTTCTGTCGCTCCTGCGACCGCAACAGCCCGTCTTCGGGCTATAATTACTGACATGGAAGTCGTGACCTGGCTCCTGGCCGCCGCCACGGCTCTTGCGGCTCCCGCGTCATCGGCCATGCCCGTTGGAACGGAGCTGGCGGCGGCGGTCCCGGTGGTCTCGGTGGCCCCCGAACCGCTGACCGCGACGGCCTTCAAGCCGTTCGGTGAATTAATAGAAGTGCCGTCCGGCACCACGCCGACGGTGGAAAGCGCCGTCCTGCGCTACTGGGGCGGGCTGGCCAAGGCGCGGATCCACGAGGAGCTGGAGTTTGGGATGTTCACGGTCAAGGCGCGCGAGCACGAGG
>JAHFSL010000200.1 GCA_023265785.1 Candidatus Coatesiibacteriota bacterium
TGACCAAACCAGGCAACAATGGATCCGGATAATCCTAGACCAGCCATGAGCACAAGGCCCGCACAGAGCATCGAAAGCGCGTGCCTGCGCAATGCCATCGGAACTAGCAAGAATCCACCCCATGCCTCGAGCCATCGCTGAAGATATTGCAGTGGAATGCTACTTACGTCCCAAGTCGAATGATAAGAGAAGTAGTTAACAAAAACCAGAATCGTCCAACTCAAGAGTAGAATCCATACCGCCCTGCCGTTTCTCAACTCGAAATCTCCTTGAGAATGAATCGGTTGTAGAAAATGTCGCCTATGAAGTCCGCCTTCCAGCAGTCTCCCGCGTGGTGGGATGAGTGTCAAGTGTGATATCCCACCCTCCCCTGGGATTAGGCTCCCCCAGCCAGCCGGTGACGGGGCACGATGAAACCCGGCCAGTTCTTCACACATCGTGTGAACCACCGGCGCGCGCCGGCCCGGTCCCCCGCCTCCTGCAGGTCATCGCCGGGAACCGTGAGGGCCTCGGTGCCCGGGAGGGTGAACGGAGCATCGGGCTTCGGCCAAGGATGGCGCGCGTGAGGGACCAGGTCGAAGTAGAAGTAGGTCTGGGGCACCGACAGGTCGCGGCGCTGACCGCGGGATTCCGCGTGGGCCAGCCAAAAGGATTGCCATGCGGCGAGCCGGTCCCTCGTCCACCGGAAGGCGCCCGGTGCGACGTGCTCGAAGGTCACCAATCCTTCCAGTCGGTACACCAGGTGCCGGACATTGGCCTGACGAAACCGGGCGGCGATCCGGGTCGGCGAGTCGCTGTCCTCGATCCACGAGGCCAGCCGGGGTTTGTAGGTCAGGACATCCAGGATGAAGTCGCCGCGCCAATAATAGGCCTTCACATCGCCCAGGACATAGGTCCGGCCGGTCCCAAATCGCTCGGCGCTTTCGGTCGCGGTTTCCATATAGAAGGGGACCGGCGTCATGACCCGGCGCAGGTACATGGACGGCCGCTCCCCACCCAGCGCGACCGCCACAGGGTCCGCTTTCGGATAGAGCACGGACCATCCCTGCATGACCTGCCAGTACGACGTCAGCACCAGCAGGCCGATCAGGGCGTTCCGCCAGCGACCGACGACCGCGGTCGCCTCGGCGATGGCCAGCACGCCCAGCGGATAGGCGTAGCGGGGGAGGCCGCCGCCCAGGACCAGCCAGCCCAGCCAGCCCCACGCGGGCAAGGCCCGGCCCAGCCCCAGCCGGTTGCCGAGGGCGACCGGCAGGGCCAGCAGGATGGCGGGAGCCGCGAGTCCCGCGGTCATGTCCGCCTCGCGGTGGACCCCGAAGTGACCGGTCCAGCCGCGGGCGAGCCAGGCTGGGATGCCATCCCGGAATCCCAGTCCGGCGGCGAACTGGTCAAACCGGGAGCCGGGGTCCAGTTGGGCGGCGGTCTCGAAGGTGGGCCACCACCGGGCGAACATGGGGTACCACGGCTGGCCGTGGGCAAAGAAGTCGCGGGCCATCGCGGGCAGGACCGGTAGGGCGGCGGCCAGCAGAAGCACCGGAGCCCGGCCCTGCCGGCGGCGGACCGCCAGCCCCAGGAGCGGTAGGGCCAGGAGTACGGTCGAGTACTTGAGGGACAGCAGCCAGCCCCCAAGGACGGCCGCTTCCATGGTTCCCCCACGGGCCAACGCCCAGGCGGCGACCAGCGCGGCATGCAGGACGAGCCAGTCATTGAAGGAATTCATACCCATCAGTTGGGTGACGGGCAGGGAGACGACGGCGGCGGCCGTCACCAGCCACCAGCCCCGGCCCAGGCCCCGGTCCCGGCCCAGCGCGGCCAGCGCCCCCAGCCCGAGGGCGAGCCCGAGGACATTGAGGCCCCGGACCGTGGTTTCGTCCCCGGCGACCAGGGCCAGGACCGCGAGGTGCTCGCACCCACGGGGCAGGCCGTCAAACGGGTTGTTGAGTCCCATGCCGATCCGATGGGTCGCCAGGAACCGGGCGGGGTCGGCGAGGTAGTAGCCGAGGTGGTCGATGTAGATGGGTGGGGCCGCCGCGGTGATGGCCAGAGACACGGCAGTCACCACGAGAATCGCTGTGGCCACCCAGGCCGTCGCTGGGAACTCGCCGGCCGGCCACCGGCACGAGGCGGCGAGCGCAGACAACCGGCGCCCGCCGGTGGCGGCCCCAACGACCAGGACCATTCCAACGAGTCCGGGAAACAGCAGGGTGCTCAGCCCGAGGGCCAGGACCGCGGTGGCGGCGACCGCCTCCCCCAGCAGAAATGACACTTGCCAGCGCAGGGGGCCGGCGCGGCGCGGAACGAGCCAGCGGCGGACCGGGGCCCCGTATCCGGCACACGCCGCCGCCACCGCAGCGAGTCCGGCCAGCGCCCGGAGGTGGCGGGCAAGGGCCCCGCCGAACTCGCGGACTGTCCAGCCGTTCATTTGCGGTGGCCACCAGAAGAGGCGGATCCATTCGGAATGCAGGGGCACCACCAGGGTGCGCCCGACCACGAGCGCGAACCACGCGGCCACCAGGACGGCGATCATCCCGCTCTTACCCCCCACGGCCCTCGTCAGGGCCGCCGCATCACTCCTGGATGATCTCGTCGCTCCCGAACAGCGGGGGCGCGGCCGGATCGGCCTCGGCCGGTGGCGCCAGGTCCGCCGGGGCGCCCGCCTCCAGCAGGTCGAGGGTGGGCGGGGTCGCCGTGTCGCCGGGCACCGTCCACAGGTCGCCGCCCAGCCCCGTGCCCCCCAGGTCGGGGGCGAGCGGCTCGGCCATGATGGAATCCGTCGTGGGGCCCTCCGCCGACAGGTCGGGTGTAGCCGACAGGTCGAACGCGGGCAGGGGTTCGGCCGCCGCCAGCGCACCGGGCATGGGCGCTCCGGCCGCAAAGGCCTCAAAGCTCGGGAACCCGCCCGCCTCCGCCGCCGGGGCGGCGGGTGCCGCACTTCCCCCGAAGTCAAAGGGAGCGGGCGTCTCGCCGGTGGAAACGCCCGCGAACAGCGCGGCGGTCGCGTCGCTGTCCGGCGCGCCCTCGCGCACCGGCAGGCGGAAGAAATAGAGATTGCCGCCGGTCTCGGTGATCGCCAGGTCCACCGACCCGCCGTGCGCCGTGGCGATGGCCCGCAGGATGGGAAAGCGCAGGCCCGTGCCGCGCGTCTCCATGAGTTCCTCGTCCGCCGCGTGGAAGTGGTCGAACACCTCCTCCGACTTGAGCGGGATCGGGTCGGCGCCGTCCTCGATGCGGATTCCGGCCAGCCCCTCGCGCAGGGCCACCGATAGCTTGACCTCCCCCGCCTCCGGGGTGAACCGGATGGCGTGGGTCAGGGTCACCGTGAACATCTGACGCAGGCGCGCCTCATCGCCGATGCACTCGGGCAGTTCGGCCGGCAGGTCAGCCGTCAGCGTCAGGCCGCGGTCGTCGGCCGACTGCTGGACGGCCGCCACGACATCGGTCAGGAGGGTGACCAGGTTGATCGGCTCCCTGGCCAGCCCGTCGGGCCGGGCGATGTTCGCGAAGTCCCGCAGGTCGCCCATCAGCCGCTGGGACTTGGCACTGCGCCCGATGACGGTGGTCACAAACGACTGCTGTTCGTCGGTCATCGCGCCCTCGCCGACGATCTGGCCGACATAGCCCTGCACCAGCTCCACGAGCCCGGTCATTTCCACGGTGAGGGCCTCGCTGGCCTCGGCGAAGAGGGAGAACACGGCCGCGGGCGCGCTCTTGCGGGTCTCCAGCTCGGACCGCAATTCGTTGACCTGGGCCGCGGCCGCGGCCAGCCCGGATTGGGCGTGCGCCAACTGGCCCTGGACGGCCTCCAGCGCGGTCCCGGCCTCGGCCAGCGCCTGGTCGCGCTGGGCCAGCCCCAGGTCGCGCTCGGCGATGGCGGTATCGCGCGCCGCCACCGCCGCGGCCGAGGCCGCCAGTTGGGCCTGCACGTCCGCCACCTGGGCCCGGAGCGACTCGATCTCCGTACGCGCCGTCTCAAGTTCCTGCCGTGCACTGGCCACCTCGCCCTCAAGCGCCGCCTGCTGTTGTCGCATCTTCGTCTCGAGATTATTGCTGTATTCCTTGAGTTCCTTGATCTCATCCAGCGAGCGCTGGTGGTCCCGCTGGAGATTGGCGTGGTTGGCAGTCATCTCCTCGCGATGGCGGCGCTCGGCCGCCAGGTTCTCGCCGACCTTCTCGATGGCGCGCGCCAGGGCGCCGAGTTCGTCGGCGGCGTTGGCATCCTTGATCTCCACGGCCGCCGCGCCCCCGGCCATGGCTTCGGCCGCCTTGGCCAGCGCTGCGGCGCGGCCCAGCGGCATCACCACCAGCGCCAGGCTGGCCGCGAAGATCACCAGGACGGCGCCGACCAGCGGCACGATCGGCAGGCCCGGCGCCCCACCGGGGGCCGCGGCCGAGCCGGAACCCGCCGGCGTGCCGATGGCAGCCAGCCCGATGATGGTCATGGCCAGCGGGGCCGGGCGCTTGACGGCCACCCACCGGGCCATGTCCAGCTTGATCTCCACCGGCTGGCCATCACGCGCGTCCGCCAGTGCGGCCAGCTCGGGAAGTTCTTTCGCCGTCCGGCCGACCTGGTCGGGCGAGGGCGCGTGGACGACGGTGCCGGTCTTCTCGAGGACCAGGAACCGGGTTTCGGTGTCGGGCGTCAGCCCGTCGGCCGCGCCCTTCAGGATGACGTCCAGCGCGGCGGCCTCCACCAGCACACCCAGGAAGGCGCGCTTGGGGCCGCCGCGGAACGGCATGCCCACGGTCAGCGTCCACGCCCCGCCTTTGTCCGGCGCCTTCCACTTGAAGAGCGGCTCGACCTGCCGGGCATAGTCCTTGAGGTCGTTGAGCGCCAGCGCCGGCCACACGGGCACAGCGCCGGCGGGCGCCACCGCGGCCGGCACCCCGCGCGGCCCGTAGACCGTCACCTGGTCGAGGGGCACCGCGGTCGCCTTGAGGAGGTCGGCCACCACGGCTTCCGCCGCGCCGGGGGCGACCAGCCGCGCCAGGACCGCCGGGTCGCGGAGCGCAGCCTTCCGGTCATCCACGAACCGGGCCAGCCGGTCGGCGGCCGCGGCCGCCAGCGCCGACGCATCCCGGCCGGCCGTGGCGGTCGTCAGCTTGGCCGCCAGCTCCGCATCCTTCCGGCCCAGCTCCGCGATCTCCTTCTCCAGCTTGGCCACGTGCTCACCCGCCGCACCCATCCGCGAAGCCATCACCCAGAGCAGGAGCCCGCCGGTGGCGGCGAACCCGGCGGTCAGGACGACCGTGGTGCGGACGGAAAGTTTCATGCGTCCTCCGGGGCCAGTCGCGCGGCCGCCACCAGCTTGTCACCCGTCTCCAGCCGGATGAGGTGGACGCCCTGTGCGTTCCGGCCGATTTCCCGGACATCCTTCACCTTGGAGCGCAGGAAGATCCCCTTGGCAGTCGTGAGCATGACCTCGTCGGCGTCATCCACCCGCATCACGCCCACCACGGGGCCCGTGCGGTCGGTCACCTTGAGATTGACGATGCCCTTCCCGCCCCGGCCGGTCACGCGATACTGCGCCACCGGCGTGCGCTTGCCGTAGCCGTGCTCGGCGACCG
>JAHFSL010000201.1 GCA_023265785.1 Candidatus Coatesiibacteriota bacterium
CCCGCCGTCATGGCCGCCCGGGTGCGCGAGGCGACCTGGGACTTCACGCCGCCCGCCCCCCCCGCGGTGCCCCGCTGGGTCCGGCTTGCGGGGGAGATGATGCGGCGCGCCGCCGCCCGGCTGGCCGGCAAGCCCCCGGGGGCCCGGCCGTGAAGGCGGCCCGCCGGCGTCAGCGCGACCGGGGCCGCGGCCTGCCGCAGGTGCAGGTGGCGGGGGCCGTGCTCTGGCGGCGGGTCCGGGGTACGCCCGTTTTCCTCCTGCTCCGCAATGTGAAGGGGCACTGGGATTTCCCGAAAGGCCATGTGGAGGGATTCGAGGAGCTCGACCAGACCATCCGGCGGGAGGTGGCCGAGGAAACCGGCCTGACCCGGTTGGAATTCCACCCCGCGTTCCGCAAACGGCTTTCCTGGGTGGTGAAGGAGCGCGGCCGCAGCCTGCTCAAGATGGCGACCTACCGGCTGGCCCGGGTTACGGGGGGGCGCGTCCGCCTCTCCCCCGAACATCGGTCCGCCCGTTGGGAATCCTCCCGGGCGGCGCGGCGCCTGCTCGGGTTTGCGAACCAGCGTGACCTCCTGGCCGTCGCCTCGGCCGCTGTCCGTGCCGAACGGCCCCCCGCCCACATCCGATTCACCCGGGCGGAACCATGAGTCCCGTGGCGCACGCCGGCGTTTCCACCCTGGTCGCCCTGGCCGCGGGCGAGACCTGGGGACCCGCGGCGGCGGTGGCGGCCTTCGCCGGGGGGACGGTGATTGACGTGGATCACTTCCTCGACTGGCGGTGGAACCGGATGGGCCGGTTCACGGTGCGCCGGTTCGTATCACGGTGCATGCAGTTCCGCCTGCCCCGGTTTTACCTCGTCGCCCACGCGGGGGAATGGATCGTCCCGTTCCTGCTCTGGGCGTGGCTGGACGCGACCAGTCCGCTGGTCAAGGGGTTCGCCGCGGGACTCCTCTCCCACGCGTGCATGGACCTGCTTGGGAATGGCCTCCGCCTGCCGGCGTACCTGCTGACCTACCGCTGGTGGCACGGGTTCGACTCGCGGCGGTTGGTCTCCCGCCTGCCCGCCGGGGGCGTGGCCTGGTGGGGGAGTGAGCGCGCCTGGCGGCTGGGACGCCGCGAGCCTGTCCGGAGTCGTCAGGCCCCCGGCCCCGTACGCGTTCAGGCATAATACCCGCGACATGCCGCCCCGGCGCCCGCGTCCCCAGGCCCCCGTCGTCACCCGGGCGCGCGTGTTCCGGGGACGGGCGCTGAACCAGATCGCCTTCCCGCTGGGGGGCATCGGGACGGGCAATGTCTCCCTCGCGGGCCGGGGCCATCTGGTGGACTGGGAAATCTTCAATCGCCCCTCCAAGGGCCTCCTGCTCCAGCACGCCTTCTTCGCCCTGTGGGCCCGCGCGGAGGGCCGTCCGGCCGGGGCGGCCGTCCTGGAGGCGGCGCCGGGAGCGCCCTTCGAGGGGTCGTACGGATACAACGCAATCGCGGTGCCGGGCCTGCCCCGGTTCGCCCAGGCGGAATTCTCGTCCTCGTACCCCTTCGCCCGCATCCGGTTCCGTGATCCCGGTCTCCCGGTCGAGGCCGCGCTGGAGGCATACACGCCGTTCGTGCCCCTCCATGACCTGGACTCCGGCCTTCCCGTGGCGCACTTCCGGTGGACGATCACGAACCGGGGGAAGCGGCGGGTGGAGGCCTCGGTCGCGATGTCCATGCCCAACCCCGTCGGGTTGGACGGGACCGAGCACCTGGTGGGCTCCCGCCATGCGGGGTTTGGCGGGAACCGGAATGAACTGGTCCACGACGGCCACCTCTGGGGGCTCGCGCTGACTTCCCCCCGGTACGGCCCCGAGGACATCCGCCACGGGTCGGTCGCGGTCGGGACATCGTGGCCCCGGGTCAGCGCGGTGACCCGCTGGCCCGCACCGGGTGGGTGGGAACTCTGGGACCTGCAGGCCTTCTGGGACGAGTTCGCCGCCACGGGCCGGGTGCGGGGACCGTCCGATGCGGTTGCCTCTCCCGACGGCCGGACCCACACCGGATCGCTGTGCGCCCTGCTTGACCTCGCCCCGGGGGAGTCGCTCACGGTGCCCTTCATGCTGGCCTGGCACTTTCCGAACCGGGTGAACGACTGGAACACGGAGCCGGAGGTGCGCGGCCGGGTGCTGAAGAACCACTACGCCACCTGGCTGCCGGACGCCTGGTCGGTGATGCGCCATGCCTTCCGCGAAGCCGGCCGCCTCGAGCGTGAATCGCGGGAGTTCGAGCGCGCCTTCTGGACCTCGACCCTTCCGGTGGAGGTGATGGAGTCGGCGGGCAACCAGCTCGCCACCCTGCGCAGTCCGACCGCGTTCCGTGACGAGGAAGGGCGGTTTTTCGCCTTTGAGGGATGTGGGAAGGGATATGACGGGGGCAGTGACCGGGCGGGGTGCTGTCCCCTCAATTGCACCCATGTCTGGAACTACGCCCAGACGCAGGCCTACCTGTTTCCCGAATTGGAGCGGAGCATGCGCACGACCGATTTCACGGTGAACACCCGGCCAGGCGGCGACATGGCCTTTCGCACGCTCGTTCCCCTGCCGTCCGCGCCGTTGTGGAACCATGCGCCCGCCGCGGACGGGCAGATGGGCATGGTGGTCAGCCTCTACCGTGACTGGCAGGTGTGCGGGGATGGGGCCTTCCTCAAGGCGTTGTGGCCCAAGGCGCGGGAGGCCCTGGAATTCGCGTGGAAGGGGTGGGACCGGGACCGTGACGGTCTCATGGAGGGCGAACAGCACAATACCTACGACATCGAGTTTCACGGCGCCAACCCGCTGACCTCCGTCCTGTACCTTGCGGCCCTGCGGGCGGGGGAGGAGATGGCGATCGCGCTGGGCGAGGGCGATGTGGCGGGCGAGTACCGCCGGATCTTCGAGTCGGGAGCGCGCCTCCTGTCCACGCGGCTGTGGAACGGCGAGTATTACATCCAGGAAGCCGTGGCCGGTGAGGAGCGTGCGAACCAGCACGGCTCAGGGTGCCTGGCCGACCAGCTGCTGGGCCAGTGGCTGGCCCACCTGGCGGGACTCGGGCCTCTCCTGCCCGAGGCACAGACGCGCAAGGCCGCGGGGGCCATCTTCCGGCACAACTTCCGCCCCGACCTCACCGGCGTGGCGGTCTCCGGCCGGGTGTACGCCATGCCTGGCGAGGGAGGCCTGCTGACCTGCACGTGGCCCCACGGAGGCCGGCCCAAGGCGCCATTCCCCTACGCGGATGAGGTCTGGACCGGGATTGAGTATGCGGTCGCGGCCCTGCTGGTCTGGGAGGGTCAGCCCGACGAGGGCTTGAGGATCGTGCGGGCGGTGCGCGCGCGCCACGATGGGGAGCGGCGCAACCCGTTCAACGAGCCCGAGTGCGGCAACCACTACGCCCGCGGGCTTTCCTCCTGGACCCTCCTGCACGCGCTGGCCGGGTTTCGGTGGTCCGCGCCGGACGCCACCCTACGGTTCGTTCCGGCGGTGGAGTCGCGGCGCACCTCGGCCTTCTTCAGCACGGGGACGGCCTGGGGCACGCTGGAAGAGGGATGGGCCGGCCGGCGCGCACTGGTCAGCGTGGGCGTCAGCGGCGGATCGCTCTCGGTTCGCCGCCTGCGTCTTTCGCCCGCCCTGGCCAAACTTGAACGCGCCTGGATCGAGCCGTCGCGCACCTTTCTGAAGGGCGCCGTGGAGCGCCGGAAGGGCGAGGTGCAGGTGGAGTTCGCCCACCCCGTGGAGGTCGTTTCCGGGCAGGCCCTCGTTCTCTCCTTCACGGCATGAGCCTCCTCCGGCACATCGCCTTCGCGGGCGGGGACTGGGTGATCTGGATCCTGCTCGCGCTTTCCGTGCTGGCCGTCGCGGTCGTGCTGGACCGCGCCACCCTGTTCTGGCGCGAGGGGATCCTGCTCGTGTCCCAGGTGCGGCGGTCCGATGCTGGGACGCCCCCGCCGTTCTTTGCCCGCCGGCTGGCGGCCACCACGGCCGCCGAGGGGGCCGCCAGCCGGATCCGCGACCGCCTCGACCTGGAGCGGCGGCTGGTGATCCTGGGATCGCTGGGGAGTCTCTCGCCGTTCGTGGGACTGTTCGGGACGGTCCTCGGGATCATCCGCGCGTTCCGTGATCTGGCCCAGGTGGGCTCCGGCCATCCCGAGATCGTGATGCAGGGCATCGCCGAGGCCCTGATCGCCACGGCGACGGGCATCTTCGTGGCGATCCTGTCCGTCGCGGGGTACAACTTTTTCAACCGCAGGATCAAGGAGGCCTTCGCCGAGGCTGAACGGCTGGAGTGGCTCCATGGCCATCACGACGCGCGAGGACGATAGCGGCGAGATCACCGACATCAATGTGACGCCCCTGGTGGATGTCACGCTGGTGCTCCTGGTGATCTTCATGGTGACGGCCAGCCTGATGCTGACCCGGGCCCTGCCGGTCAGGCTTCCGCAGGCCGCCAGTGCCTCACCCGCGGGCCAGGTCCTCTGGGAGGTGACGCTGGGGCGCCACGGGGGGTGGGCGCTGAACGGGAAGACACTTGCGGAAGACGACCTGGCGGCGCGCATCCGGGCGGAGGCCGTGCTGCGGCCCGGCCTGAAGGTCAACCTGGCCGCGGACGAGGGGCTGGCCTACCGGGAGGTGGTGGGGGCGCTGGACCTGCTCCGCCGGTGCGGCGTCACCACCGTTTCGCTGGCGGTCGCGCCGTGACACCCCGTCCCGGGTTCGGGGGGTTCGTGGCCGCCTCGCTCCTCGTGCATGGGGCGGCCGCCGGATTGCTCCACGCGGGGTCGGTTCTGGATGCCTTCGCCGCCCCCGAAATGGCGATCGACCTCACCGGTTCCTTCCGCACGCGGCCCGCACGGCGCGGCCTCCGGCCCGTCGGCGCGGCCATGGCGGCGGCGGTGCCGGAAGCGGCGCGACCCTCCGCCACCCCGAACGAGGAATCCGGCCCGCCCGGAGCCGGGGGGCCGTCCGGGGTTCCGGACGGGATGGCAGGGGGCGGTGATCCGCTCGCGCCGCTGGTGGACATCACCGCCCTGCCCGAACTCCTGGACCGTTCCGGCCTGCGGGCGCGGCTCGAGCCGTTCTATCCCCCGGCGCTCAAGGCGGCCGGCGTGGAAGGCGTGGTGACGCTCGAGGTGGTCGTCTCCTCGGGCGGGTGGATCACGGCGGCTCGGGCCGTCCGGTCGGACCCGCCGGGCTTTGAGGAGGCCGCCGTGGCGGTCTGCCGGGAACTCGCCTTCCGGCCCGCCCGGGTGGGCGCGCGTCCGGTCGCCGCGAAGATTCGCCTGCCCCTGCGCTTCCAGATTGAGCGGTAGCCGCGTCCGCGCGGCGATGGGGCTGGCCCTCCTGCTGGCGCGGGGGGCTGGCGCCGATCCACCTCCCGGGATGACACTCGTCGGGGTGGTGCGCGAGCGCGGCACCCGGCGGCCGGTGGCTGGGGCGTAGGTTGTGGTGGTGCCGTCCTCCACGGCGGTCGCGGCGACCGGGACGGCGCTGTCGGGCGCCGATGGTGCGTTCCGGGTGGATTCCATTCCGGCCGGCCTGGTCGGGGTCACGGTCACGG
>JAHFSL010000202.1 GCA_023265785.1 Candidatus Coatesiibacteriota bacterium
GCGGGGCCCGGAGCCGCCGATGCCAACTTTGGATTCCTCCTCACCCAGCCCCAGCGCATGCAGGTTGCGCGGGACTTGGACGGGCTGGTGGACGGGCTGGCGCAGAGCAGTTCGGTCCTGATTGACCGGGCCGGCCGGATCGTGGAGATCGCGCGCAAGCCGTTCGGGGTGAACCTGCCCGCGATCTCCGCGCTGGCCGCCGGGTGCTTCGCGACGACGCACGAACTGGCCACCGCGCTGGGCGAATCGGAATACTCCCTGCTCTTCCAGCATGAGAACGATCAGCAGGTGTACATTTGGCCCGTGGCCGACCGGGCCCTGCTGGTCGTCCTGCTCAAGGGCGCGGCGGCGGGGGGCGTGGACACCCTCGAATCGCGGCTCAATGGCGCCCTGGGGGCGGACATCACCGGGGTGGTCAAGGTGGCGCGGGAGCCGATGAGGGTGGTGCCGCCACCCCGGGTGGCACCGCCGGAGATCCCCGCGGAACTCAAACAGCGGACCCGGGCCTTGACCGGCCTGATCATGGATCTCCAGTCGAAGCGCCCCAAGGATTTCACCGTGGAAATCAACGGCGGCCTCCTGCGGGCGCGCGAACAGCTGGTGCAGACGCTTTCGCGGCGCGACTGGCGCAAGGCCTGGGAGATCTGCGAGGGAACCCGCCAGTGGCTCCTGATGGAGATGCGGCTGTCCCAGGCGCAGGATGTCGGCCAGGTCCTGATTCGCCTCTATCAGGAGGTCTTCGGGTTCCTCAACAAGGAACTCCAATCCGCCACCACGCCGGAGCGGATGAAGATCATCTTTCTCTCGTTCTACCGGTTCCTCTCGCGCCAGTTCCCGATCGTGTTCTCCTCCGACCGATTCCTGACCGGGGGGGCGGTCGAGGTGCAGGCCCTCTGGGAGGCGGCGCGGGGCAAGATGCCCGATTCGATGCAACTCTCGGGCGAGTTCGTCCCGGCGATGGATGCGCTGGTCCGCGAACTCCTCCGGGTCATTTACCTCACGCGGGGCAAGGAAGGCCGGGACGCCGCCGTGAACGGCGCCACCGGCATCCTCAAGAAGTACAACCTGGAACTGCTCCCCTTTGGCCTGGAATCCGCCGCCGGCCGCGAGTGGTCCTTCATCGCGGGGGCCAACGCGACGACCTAGCCGGTCCGGGTGACGGCGACGGGCAGCGTCAGGCGCTTGCCGTAGGCCGCGACGATGGTGGTGTTCAGGACCTGGACGGCGGCCCACACGGAGCCGGGACGCAGGGGCGTGGTCTCCGGATCGGCCGTCGTGCCGGGCGGCCAGCCGCCGTAGGGGTCGGCGGCCCACTCATAGGTGAAGAGGCTGGCCCGGCCTTTCCGCGCCGCCTCCAGGGCGCGCCAGAGGCCGAGGATGTCGGTCTCCACCAGCGCGTCGAACGCCGCCGCGGGTCCGGCGGTACCCCGGAAGACCACGGGCGCGCCGGTGGGCAGGGACTTCGCGGCGGCGGCCCGTGCGGCGGGTGAGGCCTCCATCTCCTTCAGGAGCGCCGCCGCCGCCGGCTGTTTCGACTCTTCCGCCCAGTCACGGGGCGTGGCGGACCACTCGGCGTCCGTCGCGTCCGGCCGGGCGCCCCCCTCCACCAGCACGCGGATGATCTCGACCTTGCCCCGCCAGGCGGCGGTATGCAGGGCCGTGGCGCCGAAATGGTTGACCGCGTCGGGGTCGGCGCCGCGCGCCAGCAGGAGCCGGATGACGCCGGCATGGCCACGGTGGGCGGCCAGGTGCAGGGGACGAATCCCGGGGTTGAACGGCGAGTCTGGGGGAGCCGGGGCATCCACGCCGGAGGCATCAGCGTCCAGGAGTCGGGCGACCGCCGGCTCATCGCCGAGCGCGGCGGCCAGGTGGAGGGTCATCGTCCCCAGCCGGTCGGCCAGGACCCGGGCAACGGCGGGGCGGTCGAGGCACCAGGCGAGCGGGGTCTGCCGCATGGCGCCGCCACGCGCCGCCGGATCCGCCCCGCGGTCGAGCAGGAGCCGGGCGGTCTCGGGCGTGCCGGCCACATGCAGGGGCGTGACCCCGTCCTCATTGGCGGCGCGGGCGCGCGCGGGATCGGCGTCGAGAAGTGCGGTCAGCCCGGGCACATCGCCGCCGGCCGCGGCCACGAGCAGGTCCAGATGCGCGCCGCCCTCGGCGGCCAGCCGCGGGTCCTCCGCCAGCAGGCGCCGGACCTCCTCGAGCCGACCCCAGCGCAGGGATTCCTTGAAGGAGCGCAGGAGCTCGCGGGGGGGGCGATCCGGCGGATCGACCACGGCCGGCCGGTGTCGGGCATCCTCGACGGGCTCGTACCCCAGCACCCGCTTCAGCGGCTCCAGGTCCTTGATGGCCGCCGCATTCCGGCTGTAGGCGGGAAGGACCGCGTACGGGACCCCCTCCACTTCGATGGCGCGCCGCAGGATGGCCGCGAGGTCGCCGGCAAACACCGCAATCTCCTCCGGAATCTCGCCGTTTTCGATCATTTCCACCTCGCGCTCGGGCAGGATCACGCCGCCCAGCCTGAGGCAGATGACCGACAACCCCCGGTCCCGCGCGTACAGGTACCCCAGGTGCTCGCCGAACAGCTTGCCCCCGGAGTAGTAGTTGCGCGGTTTGGCCGGCATGTCCACGCTGACCTTCGTTCCCTCGGGCCAGCCGAATTCAACCTGGACGGTCGAAGCAAAGACGACGCGGCGGACGCCCGCGCGGGCCGCCGCCTCGAAGGCGTTGCGGGTCCCGACCAGGTTGGAGGGGACGATGACGCCGGGGTAGTCAGGGTGGTGGTTCGGGTGCGCCCCGAGGTGGACCATCGCGTCGCACCCGGCGGCGGCACGCTCGAGCGTGGCCAGGTCCGTGAGATCCGCCTCGATCAGCCCCGGCACGGCGGCGGCGGCCCGGCGGTCCAGGCAGACGAATTCAAATTGGTCCCGCGTCGCGTCCATCAGGATCCGGGCCACGCGTCCCGCGGCCCCCGTGACCAGCACCCGGCGTTTCATGGTCCCGGCATGATACGCCGGTTGGGGCCGGGCCGTCAGGACATCACATTGACGGGATCGGGGTCGGCGGTCACGCGAACCCGGTGGGGATCGACCCCCCTGGCCAGGGCGTCGAGCCCCCGGCGGGCCGCCACCCGCAGGGCGGCGCCCGACGGCCCCTTCAGGACCAGGTGCCACCGGTGGGTATTCGCCACCATGGCCGGGTGGGCCGGAGCGGGTCCCAGCACGACGGTCTTCGGTGGCAGGATCGTTCCCAGCGTCGCGGCCAGCCGGCGGGCGGCGGCCACGACCTCCTCGCGCCGGCGGCCGGTGAGCCGGAACCGGACCAGCCGGCCGTACGGGGGATAGCCCAGGAGCTTGCGGACCGCGACCTCCGCGTCGAACGCCTTCCAGTAATCGTGGGCCGCGGCTGCGAGGATGACCGGGTGGGTGGGGGCGTGGGTTTGGATGATGACGCGTCCCTGGACGCTCCGGCGCCCCGCACGCCCGGCGACCTGGGTCAGGATCTGGAAGGTCCGCTCCGCGGCGCGAAAGTCTGGCAGGGCCAGCGCCTCGTCCGCCATGATGACCCCGACGAGGGCCAGCCGGGGAAAGTCGAGTCCCTTGGCCACCATCTGGGTGCCGATCAGCACGTCGCCGTCCGCAAACCGGTCCAGCAACTCGCCGTGGGCGGTGCGGGACCGCGTCGTGTCCTGGTCCATCCGGACCAGCCGGGCGCCGGGAAGCAGGTCCGCGGCTTCCTGCTCCACCCTCTGTGTCCCCAGCCCCAGCGCGCGCAGGGCCTCGGCGCCGCAGTCCGGACACCGGCGCGGCACCGGGACCCGGGCGCCGCACCAGTGGCACTTGAGCGCGGTCTCGCGGGGGTGGAACACCATCGTAGTGGAGCAGGTCGTACACCGGCAGGCCTTGCCGCAGCCGGTGCACAGGAGGACGGGCGCGAACCCCCGGCGGTTCAGGAACAGGAGGGCCTGATCGCCGCGCGCCACGGTCTCGCGGAGGGCCGCCGCCAGCGGGCTGCCGATCGCCCGCGAGGCCCCCTCGAAGCGCATGGAGACCACCTCCATCCGGGGTAGCGGCGTGGCGTCAATCCGCCCCGGCATCGCGAGCAGGGGCAGCGTGCCGCGCCGCGCCTGCGCGGCCGTCTCCAGCGCCGGCGTGGCCGACCCCAGCACCACCGGGCACGACTCGAATTTTCCGCGCATCAGGGCGCAATCCCGGGCATGGTAAAACGGCGCGGTCTCCTCCTGCTTGTACGCGGCCTCGTGCTCCTCGTCCACCACGATGAGCCCCGGCGCGGCCAGGGGGGCGAACACGGCGGACCGGGCGCCCACGACGATCCGGGGTCCCCGCCGGCAGGCTTCCAGGGCGCGCATCCGCTCGGCGCCCGTGAGCCGGCTGTGCAGGACGGTCACCCGGTCCCCGAACCGCGCGCGGAACCAGGCGACGACCTGGTGGGCCAGGGTGATTTCGGGCACCAGCACGAGGGCACTGCGGCCCGCGTCAAGCGCCGCGCCGGCCGCGTGCAGGTAGACCTCGGTCTTGCCGGAACCCGTCACCCCGTGCAGGAGGAAGGGTTCGTACCGGCGGGCCGCCATGGCGCCGCCAATCCGGTCCAGCGCGGCTTGCTGGGCGGGGTTCAGCCGGCGCGGCGCCTCCCGGCCCCCGGCGGCCGCCCCGGCCGGTTCCACCGCCGCCGCACGCGGCTCCCGTTTGCGGACCGTTCGTGTCCCCTGCGGCCAGGCGGCGCGCAGGACGAGCCCGGCCGGGGCGAGGTAGTAGTCGCCGACCCACGCCAGGAACTTCAACATGGCGGCGTCGTAAAACGGCTCCGCATCAAGCACCTTCGTCAGCTCCCGGATGGCGAGCCCCTCCGGGGCGGTGGCCGTCAGGCCGAGGACGAGGGCCACGGCCTCCTTCCCGCGCAGGGGCACCTGGACCCGGACGCCGGGTCCCACCCGACCGGCCAGGGCTTCCGGCACCGCATAGGTGAGCGGGCGGTCAATGGCCTGTGGCAGGAGGCACTGCGCGAACGGCACGGCCGGGTGTCAGGCCGGGGAGCGGCGGAGTTTCCCGACCCGCGTCTTGAGGAGCTGGAAGTCCTCCTCAATGACCTTTCGGAACGAGCCCGCCCGCAGGCCCGCGGACGGGTGGTAGGTGGCCAGCAGTTCCGCGTCCTGCCAGCGGATCCACCGGCCGCGCAGGCGGCCGATCGGCTGGAGGGTGTCCATGAGGGACTGGGCGGCGAAGGTGCCCAGGGCCACCACCAGGCTCGGCCCGATGCGCTTGACCTGCTCGAACAGGTAGGGCTCGCAGGCCGCGACTTCCTCCGGCTCGGGCTTGCGGTTGGCCGGCGGGCGGCATTTGATGACATTGGCGATGAAGACCTCCTCGCGCGACAACCCGATCCCCACCAGCAGGTCGGTCAGGAGCTTGCCCGCGGGCCCGATGAAGGGGATGCCCTGCTTGTCCTCCTGTTCGCCCGGCGCCTCGCCCACGAACAGGATCCTCGCCCGGGGGTTCCCGGTCCCGAACA
>JAHFSL010000203.1 GCA_023265785.1 Candidatus Coatesiibacteriota bacterium
CCTTGACCGCCCCGGCCTGCTGGGGGCGAACCCCGAGTATGCTGCGGCATTTCGGGATTGGCTCAAGGCGCGATACGGAACGCCGGACCGGCTGCGGGACGCCTGGGGAAAGGAAGCGCCCGCCGGATTCGGCCGTGTCCAGCCGCCCGGGGTGGACCGGATTCGGACCGCCGAGTCGCCGACGGCCTCGCGGTATGCGGGGTCCGCCGCGGCGATCGGCGACTGGCTGGAGTTCCGGGCGCAGGCATTGGCCGGAGGGCTGGAATGGCACGCCCGGGTGATGGGGGCGCCCGCCGCCGTGGCGGCGCCGTGGGTGGGGGAACCAAATCCAACGGGTCCGCTGGACCCCGACGGGCTGGCGCCGGAGGCGCTGGGGGCCGCCGGGCGTGGACCTCTGGCCATCCAGATCGCGCCCGATGCCGTTCCCTTCCCGCTCCTGACGCACGCGCAGGATGTGGCGCTCGCGTCCGCCCGGCCCCTGTCCACCGCGCGCCCGCTCTGGCTGGTGGATTACAAGTTCCATGCCGGGGGCCTGTTCGGCGGGGCGGACCGGCAGGACCTCTTCGCGGTTCCGTACGCGGCCGTCTATACGGCGGCGGCGGTGTGCGGCGGGACCCGGGGCTTCTTCCTGGGCGGATGGACGGGCCGGCCCGGCCCCGCCTCGTTCGTCTCGGGGCCGCGGACGGGGTTCACCGAACCCGCGCTGTCAGACGAGGGGCTGGCGTCCCTCGCGGCCGGCCGGGACTGGGCGACCCTGCGTGACTGGCTCGCGGGCGCCCGGGTCGCGGCCCCCCGGTTCGGTGTCCTGGTCTCGCGGCGGGCGCAATTGTTCGACGATCCAAAGGGCTACGATGCCACGGCGGTTCTGAACGCGCTCGCGCTGATCGGGATTCACGAGCCCGCGGTGGTGACCGAGCGCGAGCTGGAGGCAGGTCCGCCCGCGTGTGAGGTCCTGCTGGCCCCCTTCGTCACGCGCCTCTCGCCGGCCGCCATCGCCTCCGTGACCCGCTGGGTGGAGGAGGGCGGGTTCATGCTGGCAGACTCCTATCTGGCCAGCCGCGGGCCGGGTGGCGAGCGGCGCCGTCCGCTGGGCGGTCCGTTGGCGGCGTTGTTCGGGGTGGGTGTGCCCGCCGGGGGGGCCTCGGCCTGGACTGACGACGGACTGATCGGCGTTCGCACCGGCCCCGAGTTCACGGAGCGCCAGCCGAGCCTCGGGTTCAGCCTCTCCTGGTTCTTCGGTGGCTTCAGGATCAAACCCCTGCCCGGCACGGAGGTCCTGGCCCGGTACACCACGGCGGACTGGCCCGCGATCACCCTGCGACGGGCCGGCCGGGGGCGCGCGGCGCTGGTGCCGCGGGTGGCGCTCTGGGGCCCCGCGGTCGACACGCTCGCGGCGGCGAAGATCCCGCGCCCGGAGTTGCGTGAACTCCGGCTGGGGCGGAGCATGCACCACCTCAACGGTCTGTTTTACGCCCTGACCCTCAAGGCGCTGTTCGCGCGCGCGGGGGTCCTGCCCGCGGCCCGTCTCCTTCGCGCGGGCGTGTCCACGCCGTTCCTTGACGCCCAGGCGTCCCTCCTGCGCGACGGGATGGTGCCCGGCCAGGTCGTGGAGTGGTCCTCGGCGACGGTACGCGCCACCCAGCACGGCCTTCCGCACATCGCGCGCGCGGAGGTGAACCAGATGCGGAAGGCCTGGGACATTGATCCGGACACGCTTGCCACGGTGCGGGTCACCGTGCTCGAGCGTCCCGCGATGCCCGGGACCGGACCCTCCCGCGCGGTGGTCGTGACCAACGGGTCCTCCTGGGCCCGGGAGGCCGAGGTGGCCGTGCCCCCGTGCGCCGCGCTGACCGACCTGCTCACCGGGGACGGGTTCCGCCCGGTCGCGGGGGCGGTGACCCTGCCGCTGGAACCGTACCAGGTGCGCATCCTGGCCCTGCACCCTTGAGCGCCACCCCCCGATTCCAGTACGATATGCGGGCTTTGCACCTTCACCCGACCTCCGTCCTGCGCCCGCTCGTGCTGGCGCCCGATCCCGGCGCGGCCACCCCGGCCGGCGTCCCGGTGGGCCGGCAGGCGTCCGGCGCGGCGATGCTCACCTCGATGTTCCCGTTCATCCTCATCTTTGTCATCTTCTACTTTCTCCTGATCGCTCCCCAGCGCAAACAGCAGAAGGAGACCGACCGGATGCTGGCTGCCCTCAAGCGCGGAGACCGCGTGGTGACCGGGGGCGGAATTCACGGCACGATCGTGGACCTGAAGGACGTGGACAAGGCCGTGGTCCTCGAGGTGGCGCCGAACGTCCGGCTGACGATGAACCGTTCGGCGATCGCGAGCGTCAAGCGGGAAGCCACCCCTCCCTCGCCCAACAAGTAGCATGATTGCGCAATACAAGAACTTCTGGCTCGGGGTGACCGGCGCGCTGGCGCTGGCCTCCCTGTGGGCCGTATTCCCGCTGGAGAAGAAACTCAACCTCGGGCTGGACCTGCAGGGCGGCATGCACCTGGTGCTCGAGGTGGACGGCTCCAAGGTGCCCCCCGGGACCACCGTGGCGGACGCCGTGGACCGGGCGATCGAGATCATCCGCAACCGGGTGGACGCTCTGGGCGTTTCCGAGCCCGTCATCCAGAAGCAGGGGGAGTCCTGGATCGTGGTCCAGTTCCCGGGACTGAAAGATCCGCAGAAGGCGATCGACCTCATCGGCCAGACCGCCCTGCTCGAATTCAAGCTGGTCAGCGAGAAGAGCCTGGAGGAATATCTCGACAAGGACGGGGCGCCCGACCCCAAAAAGCTCCCGGCGGACCTGGAGGTCATCACGGGCAAGGATCCCAACGACCGCTACCTGATTGAGAAGCCCCAGTTGCTGACGGGGGCCGCGCTCGCCGATGCCTCGCCGGGCACCGGCGGGGACACGGGGATGGAGGTCGTCGTCAATTTCAAGATGACCCCCAAGGGGGGACGGGAATTCGGGGAGTTGACGGGCCGGCACATCGGGCGTCGCATGGCCATCATTCTGGACTGCAAGGTGTACTCGGCGCCCGTGATCAAGACGCGGATCGGCGGCGGGAGCGGCCAGATCACCGGGCGATTCACCTGGGATGAGGCGGCGACCCTGGCGCTGGTCCTCCGCGCCGGCGCCCTGCCGGCGCCGGCGAAGATCATCAACCAGGAGGTCGTCGGCCCCTCGCTGGGGCGCGATTCCATCGAACGCGGCAAGCGGTCGGCCCTCGTCGGCACCCTGCTGGTTCTGCTCTTCATGGCCGTCTACTACCGGATGTCCGGGCTGATTGCCGACGCCGCCCTCCTCCTGAACTTCCTCTTTCTGCTCGCCCTCATGGCCCTCAACAAGGCCACCCTGACCCTGCCGGGCATCGCGGGCATCGCGCTCACCATGGGCATGTCGGTGGACGGCAATGTGCTGATCTTCGAGCGGATCCGGGAGGAATTGCGCGCCGGCAAGACGGCGCGCGCGGCGGTGGATGCGGGCTAAGCGCGGGCCCTCAAGACGATCATTGACTCCCATGTCACCACGCTGATCACCGCCGCGATCCTGTTCTACTTCGGCAGCGGCCCGATTCGGGGATTCGCCGTCACCCTGTTCTGGGGGGTTTCGATCTCGCTGTTCACGGCGGTCGTGATCACCCGGGCGATCTTCGAGTCGCGCAAACAGCACGAGGCGCTGTCCATCTGATGGCCTTCTTTGAGCTCCTCGGGTGGAAGACGGTGGATTGGGACTTCGTGGGGAGGCGGCACATCGCCTTCGCGCTCTCGGGCCTCCTGGTCGCCACCGGGCTGGTGGCCGGAATCCAACTGCTCCGGGGCAAGGCACCGATGGGGATTGATTTCGCCGGAGGGGTCGCGATCCAGGCGGTGCTCCAGAAGCCGGTGGATCCCGACGCGGTCCGGCAGGCCTTTACCGCGCACGGGATCGCTGATGCGCAGATCCAGCAGGCGGAGGCCGCCGGCGTCCAGAAATTGCTGATCCGCCTGCGGCCGACCGCCGACATGTCGGGGACGACCGCCACGGCCTCCGCGCGAACCCTCCTGGAAGGCCTCGCGGGAGGCGCCACCGTCGTGATCGAGAGCGTCCAGGTCGTGGGCCCCGCGGTGGGCAAGCGCCTCCAGGCGCAGGCGGCCTGGGCCGTCTTCTGGGCGATCATCCTGATCATGGTCTACATCTGGATCAGGTTCGAGGTGCGGTTCGGCGTGGCCGCGGCCGTGGCGACCCTGCATGACGTCATCGCGGTCCTGGGGCTGATGTGGCTCCTGCACCGCGACTTCACCCTCCTGATCGTGACCTCCCTGCTGACGCTGGCCGGGTATTCGCTGACCGATACCGTGGTCGTCTACGACCGGATCCGGGAAAATCTCCGCCTGCACCCGGGGGAACCGCTGGAGACGGGAATCAACCGGAGCATCAACGAGGTGTTGAGCCGTACGCTGGTCACCTCGGTCATGGTGGTCCTGCCGCTGGCGGCCCTGCTGGTGTATGGAAGCCCCGTCACCTTCGACTTTTCGCTGGCCCTGATGCTGGGGGTCGTCGTGGGCACCTACTCGTCCTGGTTCGTGGCGTCCCCGATCATCGTGGAATGGGAGCTCTACCGGCGCCGCCAGCGCGCCGCATCCGCCGCCGCGAGGTTCGGCCGGCCCCGGTAGGCGGATGCGCGTCCCGCAATCCATTCGCCGCGTTCTGGATCCGCTGGTGGGCTGGATCCGGGTGCCGGTCCTCAAGGGCGTCAATCGCGGGCAGTGGTGGACGATCGTCAGCGCGGGCGGCTACGCCACGGGGCGGCGGGCGCGGGTGGAGATGGAACTGCTCCGGGACCTCCTCGAGCCCGGCGATACCTGCTGGGATGTCGGGGCGCACCACGGCGCCATGACCCTGCTGGCCTCGGCGCGGGTGGGGACGGCGGGCCGGGTGCACGCCTTCGAGCCCTCCGGCCGCAACCGGCATGTCCTGGCGGCGCATGTGCGGTGGAACCGGTGCGCCAACGTGACCGTCCATCCGTGCGCGCTCGGCGCGGCTGACGGGGAGGCCCGGCTGGGCGGCGACGGGACCTCCTCGGCCTACCGGCTGGGCCGCGGTTCGGAGGTGGTGACGGTGCGGGCCGGGACCTCCCTCGTTGCGGCCGGGGAGAGTGCCCCGCCGACCTTCGCCAAAATTGACGTCGAGGGGGCCGGGGGCGAGGCGGTGGCCGGGCTGGTGGCGGCGCTCGCTCCTCAGGCCCGGCTGTTCATTGAGATCCACACGCTGGAGGAGGATGCCCGATGCGTGCCGGTCCTCCGGCAGAATGGTTTTTCCCTGCACGAGTCGCGGGGGCTCCTGGCGGCCCGGACCGGCGACCCGTCCGTGCCGCACTGGTGCCTCTTCGCCGTCGGCCCCGGCTGGCCCCATCAGGCCCGCGACTTCGCCAGAGTGGAAGCAGCGGGCTTTTAGAACAGACCGGAGGGTTGGGACTGGTTGTCTCGTGGGGCTGGCTTGAGAACACGGGTGGGCGGCTAACCAATAGGAGGGGGGAAGCCG
>JAHFSL010000204.1 GCA_023265785.1 Candidatus Coatesiibacteriota bacterium
CGGTGCACCGTGAGACCAATCCGCGGTACTGGACGTTGATCAGCGCGTTCCGGGACCAGACCGGCGTGCCGGTGGTGCTGAACACTTCCTTCAACGAGAACGAGCCGATCGTGAACACGCCGGCGCAGGCGGTGGACTGCTTTACCCGAACCCGGATGGATGTCCTGGTGCTGGGGAACCATGTCGTGGAGAAGGTGGGCTGATATAATCCATTGACGCCATCCATGGAAGAAATCCTGACTGTCACTGAGATTAGGGCCAGATTCCTTGCGGAGTGGATTCTGGTTGGCGATCCCGAGGTTGGGCCGGACCTCGAGGTGTTGCGGGGCGCCATTCTCAGCCATAGCGCTGACCGGGATGAAGTGTATCGGGCAGCCGTTACGCTCAAGCCCAAGCGCTCCGCCGTTCTCTACACCGGGAGTCTGGCCAAGGACCAGGCAATCATTCTGTGCCTCTTCGATTCAACCCTGCCGAAGGGCTGATCGTGGTTCCCGCCCTCATGGGCGGGCCAGCGGGAGAGGTTATCGTACGACTGGCGCTGGATACCGGGGCCACCGGCACGATGGTCAGCCGGAGCCTGCTCATGGCGGCGGGGTGCGATCCCGCCAAGGCATCGGAATCCGTCCAGATCACCACCGGGAGCGGGGTTGAGCGTGTTCCAAAGTTGCGGCTCTTGCGTTTCCAGGCCCTGGACCGAATTCGGACCAACTTCCCGGTCCTCTGCCACACCCTGCCGGCAACGGCCGGTGTGGACGGAGTCCTGGGGTTGGATTTTCTCGGTGCGGGGCGCCTTGCCATCAATTTCATGCAAGGGACTGTCGTGTTGGAATGACAAAGCCTCTTCCATGGGAACTGGTGGACGGCGTCACCCGGACCCGGATGGATGTGCTGGTGCTGGGGAACCATGTCGTGGAGAAGGTGGGCTGACGGGAACCTGATGGGCGGGTGAAGACTGGAAGGGAGGCCCGGAATGTCGCACAAGGGCACGCTCTTTGATGTGCGTCGAGGTGGCATACTCCGGGGAGGTATCATGTGCCCGAGGGACACCGGATGCGCACCACCGTTCATCTCGATGATCGGCTCGTCAAGCGGGCCGTGGCCGTGACGGGGGCCAGGACCAAGAAGGAACCGGTGCGTCGGCGTGAGGTTGATGACCTCATCGGTCTCTTCGGCCGTCCGCTCCTCAAGGAAAGTCCTCGCCAGTTCCTGAAGTGGCGACGGCGTGGCTGAAGGTCGAATCCTCGTCGATTCCTCGGTGTGGGTGATTCAAGTTGGTGCGCCGTGGCGTGTCCGTGGGCGCCATGGACCTGCTCATCAGCGCGCTGGCCATTCACCATGACTGCGGGTTGCTGCACCTTGACTCGGATTTCGACCGGATCGCCCGGGTCGTGCCTCTCACGATTGAACGGCCCTCCTGGAGACCCGGCCACTAACCATTTGCCGAACGGCTGTGCCCGGATTTCTAGGACCCGGATGGATGGGCCGGTGCCGGGGAACCATGGCGTGGAGAAGGCGGTCCAGGAGGCCAGTCCTGGATCGGAGCCGATCAGGAAACATGTATTTCATCTTCAGAGGGCATTCCCCTGGTATATAATCCATCCATGCAGCAGTTGAGCAAGAACTTCTCCTATTTCCGCCGCCACTTCAGTGATCTGGCGAAGCGGCATGGTGGGCAGATGATCGTCATTTCCGGAGGGAGGTTGCTCGGCGCGTGCAAGATGACCCAATCTCGTACTCTCGCCAAACTCGTCGGTCGGGCCCGTCGCATCCATCCCCGGGATGTTCCTTTTGTCTCCCCGGTGCCCACCGCCAAGGACCTTGCAACGGGATTCCTGATCTAGGCTCCGATGTCCCTGGAGTTTCCGTACCAGTTCAGTCGCACATCAGGAGACCTGTACCTTACGGGAGCACATGGCCGGATCATGTCTCCCGGCGTAGCGGATCCCGGGTCCCCCCGTCAACGGTTTAGTCAGTCCACTGAGTAAACCGTTGTCTTCTCCGACCCCGTTCAGGCGGTGGACGGCTTTACCCGGACGCGGAGGGATGGGCCGGTGCCGGGGATCCATGTCGTGGAGAAGGCGGATCCAGTGGTATGATGAATCACCATACCTAGGGAGGTGTCGTGATGCCCAGCGCTAAAGTCGCGATTACGGTCGAGCGCGAGCTCCTGCGCGAGGTGGACCGGTGGGTCCTGCGCGGCGCCTACCCCAACCGCAGTCAGGCGATTCAGTCGGCCCTCCGCCAGCAGGTCGAGCGGTGGAAGCACCGGCGGCTCATCCAGGAACTCAAGAAACTCAATCCGAAGGAGGAGCGGGCACTGGCCGATGAGCGGCTGGTTGGGGAATCGTGGCCGGCATCCTGAGAGGCGACCTCTATTGGGCCGATCTGGAGCCCACCCGCGGGCGGGAACAGGCGGGGCGACGGCCGGTCGTGGTCGTCAGTCACGAGCACTTCAACACCCATTCGGGAACCGTGATCGCCATGGCGGTCACCAGCCAGGCCCAACGGGCGGGCTTTCCCCTGACTTCTGAATTGCCGCCCAAGACCACCGCCAAGCCGGGCTGGGTGAAGATCAGCCAGATTCGGACGCTTTCCACCGACCGGCTGACTCACAAACTCGCCCACCTGGATGATGCCGAGGTGGATCGCCTCATTGAGGGCCTGCTCGATATCATCGGCCGCTAGACCTTCCGTGGACCCGGAGGGATGGGCCGGTGCCGGGGATCCATGTAGTGGAGAAGGCGGGGTGACCGCCGCGGGACCCACTTAAGCATATTAAGAGTTTGGTGCCGAACTCTTAATAGCGTTCGGGCCTATGTAACTCTGCTTTATAGGAGGGGGATGGGTTTTCTGGCTGACTCGAGGTTATCAATGGTGATAACATCAATGGGAAGGACATTCGCAAATCCATGAACAGGCCGATTGTGGGTAACGCGGGGGTCCGGGGACTTCTGGAACGGAAGATCGCAGATCCACGTTACAGGGCACGGTTTGAGCGCCGGTATCCGGAATTTGTCCTTGAAGTCCAGATTCTCAAGGCGCTCGAACGCAAGCGTTGGAACCTTACCGACCTGGCCCGGGCACTCCATACCAGCAAGGGGAATGTTTCCCGTGACCTCAGCGCCGGGGGAATCAGGTCGGCCAGCCTGCCACGGCTCCGGCGCGTGGCGCAGGCGCTTGGGATGGAGTTCATCCCGCTTCTGGTTGAGCGGAAGCGGGGGGCGTCCATCCTGACGACAGCGGGCCGATTTCAACTCGAAGATCTCGTCAAAGGCGTGACCCGGCGAAACCGACCTCCTCTGTTGCTCGAGGATCGGCCCCGCGGTCGCGAAGTCTGGTAGGCAGGAGCCTCACCTGAAATACATCCTTACCAGGCATGCCCAGGAGGTCTTGGCCGAGCGGGCTATTCCACGCGATTGGATGGAGCGCGTCCTCAAGGCCCCCGCCATGGTGGAGCCGGATGCAGCCGACCCGAATTTGGAGATCGAGTGCTTCGTGTTGTAATACGGATGAAGCCTGAACCGGTGGAGATCATTACCGCATATTTCGACCGGACCATGAGGAGCAAACTATGAAACTTAAGGTCGACGAACAATCAGATGCTCTCTACCTGCGCCTCGATAATTCGAGCATCGTTGAATCCCAGGAGGTCTCTCCGGGCGTCGTCCTGGACTACAACGCGTCAAACCAGGTTGTCGGCATTGAAATCCTCAACCTTTCCACGCGGGTTCCCCGCCTGAATGTCCGCGATTTCCAGTTCCAGGCGGTCTAACAGCCATTGACATGAACGGGATGGGGGGATGGTTGGGGGGGCTGGCCCTGCTGGGGACCGGCGAGACGCGGTCCATCTCGGCGGAGAACCCGGACGGTTCGCGGCAGGGTGGGGCCAGAGCCGTGCCCGATGCGGGGAACGCGGGGTCCGAACTCGGGGTGGGCTGGAAGATCCGGCCGTGCATTGATCTGCCGGCGGGGTCCACGACGACGCTGGCGGACCTCAAGGGGCCCGGGGTGATCCAGCACATCTGGATCACGGTGGACACCAAACTGTACCGGGACGGGGTCCTCCGCCTGTACTGGGACGGCGAGGCCAGCCCCTCGGTGGAGGTGCCGCTGGGCGACTTCTTCCTGAACGGCCACGGCCTGCGGTACGACGTGAACGCCCTGCCGATGTGCGTGAATCCGGCGGGCGGGTTCAACTGCTATTTTCCGATGCCCTTCCGGAAGGGCGCCCGGGTGACGATTGAGAACCAGCGGAACGATGTGGTGGGCGGGTTCTTCTACCAGATCACCTATTCGCTGGAGCCGGTGCCCGAGGGCGCGGCCTCCTTCCACGCCCAGTGGCGCCGGTCGCTGACCAGCCGTGAGCATCCCGAGCACCTCCTGCTGGAGGGGGTCCGGGGCCGCGGCCACTACGTGGGCACGCACCTGGCCTGGACCCAGATGTCCAACGGCTGGTGGGGGGAAGGGGAAATGAAATTCTTTCTGGATGGGGATGGCGCTCATCCGACGATCTGCGGGACGGGGACGGAGGACTACTTCGGCGGGGCGTGGTGCTTCGACGGCCGGACCTACGCGACGCCGTTCCTGGGCTATCCCCTGTACCGCAAGGAGGCCGGCGAGGTGCCACGGCACGGGCTGTACCGGTTCCATGTGCCCGACCCGATCCGGTTCACGGCGGACCTCACGGTGACGGTGCAGGCGCTGGGCTGGCGTCCGTCGGGCAAGTACCAGCCGCTGACGGACGACATCGCGTCCACGGCGTACTGGTACCAGACCGAGCCGCACGGGGCGTTCCCCGTCCTGCCCGTCCTGCGGGACCGGTACAGCCGGTAGGGGCCTCACCAGGTCAGGCGGGCAAGAAAGTCCATAAGACGAGTAATTGACATAGAAGTCAATTGCGCGATATATAAGAAATACCATGTCTCCTTCGTTTCTCCTGCGAGAACTGTTCCACCTCCAGGTGGTCCGCCAGTTGGCGGCGCGCCTGTCGGGGCGGGCGTGGGCGGTGAAGGGCGGGATCTGCCTGCGGCTGTTCCATCGGTCGCCCCGGCTTTCCGAGGACCTGGACTGTGACGCCGCGACGGGCATCCGGAGCGAAACCCTGCGGCGGGTGGACCAGGTTCTGGGCGGGCGCGGCCTCGCGGCGGCCCTCGCCGCCGCCGGTATCGCCGCGCTGGAGGTGACCCGCCCCAAGCAGACGGAGACCACCCAGCGCTGGAAGATCGCCCTCCGGCTGGCCGGGGGCGGGAGCCTGCCGACCAAGATCGAATTCAGCCGGAGGAAGGGCGTGATCACCGCGGTGCCCGGCGTTCCGGGGGCGGAGATCCTGTCGGCCCACGCCTGCCCGCCATTCGCCGTCCCGCATTACGATGCCGCGGCCATGGCCGGCCAGAAGGTTCTCGCGTTGGCCGCGCCCGGTCGGAATGCCGTGCGGGATCTCTTTGATCTTGATCACCTGCTGACGCACGGCGGGGGGGCGGCCACCGACCTGGTGCATACCCCGGGTTCCA
>JAHFSL010000205.1 GCA_023265785.1 Candidatus Coatesiibacteriota bacterium
CAGCAGGTGGCCGACAACCTGCGCCTGATCCAGGAGGCGTGCGAGGAACTGTACCGGCGGCTGGCCCCGTTCGCCGACCACCTGAACGACACCGGGGCGCGGCTGGATGCGGCCACGAAGGCGTTCAATGCGGCCGTGGGCTCATTTGAAGGCCGGCTCCTGCCGGCCGCGGAGCGGGTGCGCGAACTGGGCGCCGGCACCGAGGCCCTGGCCGTTCCCAAACGCGTGGAAACCCCGGTGCGCCGTGTGGTAAGTTGATTGCCGCCCGGGCCGGTCATATTTTTTTGCCCCCATCGTCTAGTGGCCCAGGACATCTGGTTCTCAGCCAGAAGACCGGGGTTCGACTCCCCGTGGGGGTAGGCATTCCTGCTATGATGCACGCATGAGCGTGGCCGCGGCGTCACAATATTTGTACCGGGACATCGCAATTGAGGTCCGTCCGGGCGTGTTCCTGCCCAACAAGACGACCGAGCTCCTTCTGGACGCGGTCCTCGCCCGCGATCTTGGCGCCAAGGCCGCGCTGGATCTGGGGTGCGGGTGCGGGGTCGTGGGGTCTGTGATCCGGAAACTGTCCCGCGTGGGCAGTATGCAGGGGTCGGACATCTCGTCCGTGGCCGTGGCCAACGCCCGCGCTAACGCCTCGCGGCTGGGCCTTGACATCGAGTTCCGTGAGGGCAACCTCTTTGAGCCCTGGGCGGGCCGCCGGTTTGACGTCATCATTGACGACGTGGCGGCGGTGGCTGACCCGATCGCCCGGTTGTCCCCGTGGTATCCCCCCGAGATCGTCTGTGATGCGGGGCATGACGGGACCATCAACACCATCCGCATGCTTGACCGCGCCGGGGACCACCTGGCGCCCGGCGGCATCCTCTTCTTCCCGACGGTGTCCCTTTCCGACGAGGTGAAAATCCTCCAGGCCGCCCGGTCGCGGTTTCCGAGGGTCGAGTGCCTGCTGAAGAAATCCTGGCCGTTCCGTGAGGATTTCTGGCAGAGAATCCGTGAGAACGAGACCGCCCGCGGGCTGATCGACGACGGCATCATCAAGGTGGTCCAGCGGGGTTCCCGCTGGCTCTGGGACACCAGTATCTACCTGGCCAGCGTCGCCCCCTGATGGGTGGCGGACCGCTCGATGTGGCGGTCCTGGGCGCCACAGGGGCGGTCGGGACTGAAATGATCCATGTGCTGGAGCGCCGGGGCTTTCCCGTGCGCACGCTCCGGCCCCTTGCCACGGCCCGCAGTGCCGGCAAGCAGGTGACCTTCCGCGGCCAGGCGCTCACGGTGCAGGAGGTCGGCCCGGACTCCTTTGCCGGCGTGGGGTTGGCGCTCTTCTCGGCGGGGGGAACGCCCTCCAAACAGTGGGGCCCGATTGCAACCGCGGCGGGGTGCGTCGTCGTTGATAATTCCTCGGCGTTCCGCCACGACCCCGCCGTGCCGCTGGTCGTGCCTCAGGTGAACGCCGCCGATGTGCCGGCCCACCGGGGGCTCATCGCCAACCCGAATTGCACGACGGCCATCACCCTGATGGCGCTGGCGCCCCTGCACCGGGCCTTCGGGTGCCGGCGGATCTTCGCGTCGAGCTACCAGGCGGTCTCGGGGACGGGCGCCAGGGCCATCGAGGAACTGGGCCGCCAGGTGGACCAGGTCCTGCACGGCCGGCCCGTGACGAAGGAAGTCTATCCACACCAGATCGCCTTCAACGTGCTTCCGCATGTGGATGCGTTCCTCCCTTCCGGCTATACCAAAGAGGAAATGAAGATGGAAAACGAGGGGAGAAAGATCATGCACCATCCCGCGTTCCGGGCCAGCGTGACCTGCGTCCGCGTGCCGGTGAACCGCGCGCACTCGGTCGCCGTCAGTGCCGAGTTCGAGAAACCGGTGACCGTCGAAGCCGCCCGCGCGGTTCTGGCCCGGGCGCCGGGGCTGGACATCGTGGATGATCCGGCCAACGCCGTGTATCCGATGCCGCTGTTCGTGGAGGGGAAGGACAACTGCGCGGTCGGCCGCCTGCGGCTGGACTGCGCGCTCGACAACGGGCTGTGCTTCTGGGTGGCCGGCGACCAGCTCCTGCGCGGCGCGGCGCTCAATGCCGTTGAAATCGCCGAGGAAATGCTGGCGCGCGACTGCCTGCGCGTCCCGCGCGGATAACCAAAGGGTCCAAAGGCAGCACATGGCTCTTCACACGGACGGCACGATCGTCATGACCACGATGCGCCCCGGCGTCCCGGTGCGGGATCAGCTCCCCGCTGATTCCCGGATCCTGGTCCTCCGCCTTGGGGGGCCTGGTGGAAAGCTGGTGGACCTCTCCCATATTCCGACGACCGCCGATGAGGACCTCGCGGGCCTGACTTTCGAGGATCCAAAGGGGAACACCGTCTTCCAGCACAGTGCGGCGCACCTGATGGCCCAGGCCATCAAGGAGCTCTGGCCGTCCGCCAAACTCACGATCGGCCCGCCGGATGTCAACGAGTTCTTCTATGACATTGACCGCGATCCGCCTTTCAAGCCGGACGAATTTCCCGCGATTGAGGCGAAAATGAAGGAGATTGCGGGGCGGGACCTGCCGATCAAGCGGGTTGAGCTCTCGGCCGACGCGGCCCGGGCCCTCTTCGCCAAACGGGGCGAAACCTACAAGCTCGAACTGATTGACAGCATCGCCGCCCGCGGGGAATCCACGAGCGCCTACGAGCAGGGGGACTTCGTGGACTTGTGCATCGGGCCGCACCTGCCCCGGACGGGGCTGATCCGGGCGGTCAAGGTGACCTCGGTGGCGGGCGCCTACTGGCACGGCGACGAGCGCAACAAGCAGTTGTCCCGGCTGTACGGCGTGGCGTTCCCGGATGAGGAGAAAATGACGGCGCACCTCGCCCTGCTGGCCGAGGCCGAGAAGCGCGACCACCGGAAACTGGGCCGGGAGCTGGGTCTCTTTCTCTTTCCGGATGAGGCCGTGCCGGGCATGCCCCTCTTCGCGCCTAAGGGGGCGCATCTGCGCATGCAGCTTGAGAACTACTCGAGGGAGCAACACCTCACGCATGACTACCAGCCGGTTTGGACACCGCACATTCTTCGCAAGGATTTGTGGCGGATCTCCGGCCACCTTGACCACTACGCAGAGAACATCTACTTCATCCATTCGAATGACAAGCAGGAGTACGGCGTCAAACCGATGAGTTGTCCGGCGCATTGCCTCGTCTATCGCTGGGAAGGGCATTCCTATCGCGACCTCCCCATCCGGTACTCCGAACTATCAACGGTGTATCGTCAGGAGCGGTCGGGCACGCTGCACGGACTTCTCCGCGTGCGGGAGGTGACGCAGGATGATGCGCACATTTTCTGCACGGAAGAGCAGCTTCCGGAAGAGCTGAACAAGGTCGTGGATTTCGTTGAGCAAGTCCTCGGCGATTTCGGGTTCAAGGTGGGGGTTGAGGCCTTCCTCTCTCTCAAAGGACCTGACCAGGATGTGGTCGGGGATCCCGCACTCTGGGTACAGGCCGAAGGCATCCTCAAGGCCATCGTGGAGAAACGCGGCATGAAGGTGGTGACGGAGCTTGGAGAAGCGGCGTTTTATGGCCCGAAAATCGATTTCAAAGTCAGGGATGCCATCGGCCGCATCTGGCAGTGCTCGACGATTCAGCTGGACTTCAACATGCCCAAGCGATTCGGGCTGGAGTACACCGGCGCGGATGGCGCGAAACACACGCCGGTCATGATCCACCGGGCTCTCTTCGGGAGCGTCGAGCGGTTTCTCGGCATTCTCATCGAACATTTTGCCGGCGAATTCCCGCTCTGGCTCGCCCCCGTTCAGGCCCGGATCCTCTCCATCACGAGCGATGTGGAGCCGTTCGCCCGGGAGATCCATGCGAAACTCCGGGCCAAGGGGATCCGGGCCGAACTGGACGCTTCGCCCGACAAGATCGGGTACAAGATCCGCACGGCGGAACTCCAGAAGATCCCCTACATGCTGGTCGTGGGCAAGCGGGAGGCCGCCGAGGGCAAGGTGGCGGTCCGCCGCAAGGGCAAGGGCGATCAGGGCGCCGCGGCCGTGGACGAGGTGGTCGAGCGCCTCACCCGGGAGATCGCCGCCCGCGCATGACCCGGCCGGTCGTCGGGTGTCACATCTCGACGGCCGGCGGGGTGGGGAACGCGGTGGAGCGGGTGCGGGAGCGGGGATGCGAGGCGCTCCAGATTTTCACGACCTCGCCGCGCGCGTGGGCCCACCAGGCGCATCCGGAGGACCAGGTCGCGCGGTTCCGCACCGGGCTTGCCGGCATCCCGGCCGTTGTGCATGGCTCCTACCTCATGAACTTCGCGACGACGGACCCGGCCCTGCTGGTGAAGTCCTCGACCATGCTGGTGCAGACGGCACGGTGGGCCTCCGCCTTGGGGTGCACCACGGTCATCCTGCATCCGGGGCAGGCCGTGGGAGGGGAAGGGGCTGACGGGGTGGCGCGGGTGGCGGCAGGGCTGAAGGCCGTGCTGGCGGACTGGCCGGCGGCTCTCACGCTCTCCCTGGAACAGAGCGCAGGCCAGAAGGGGTCGGTGGGCGCACGGCTTGAAGACCTGGCGGCCGTGCTCGACGCGCTCGCCGGGGATCGACGGGTCAACGTCTGGCTGGATACGGCGCACGCCTTCGGGGCGGGTTGGGACCTGCGGGACCCCGCCGGGGTGAACCGGTTCGCCGCCGACATCCGCCACGCCCTGGGGACGGGCCGGGTGGCGGGGGTGCACGCCAACGACTCGAAGGTCACCCTCGGATCGCGCAAGGACCGCCACGAAAACCTGGGCGATGGCGGCATCGGGCTGGCCGGGTTTGTTGCCTTGCTGGCCCATCCCGATTTTACGGACCGGCCGTTCATCCTGGAGGTGCCCGGGCTGGCGGGCGAGGGGCCGGACCTGGAGAACATGAACCGGATCAAGCGCGCCCGCGACGGTGCGCTATGATGCCCCCTGTGGTCGTTGCGTGCGTGATGCTGGCGGCCCGCGTCCTCGCGGCGGATGCGGCCCCGACGCCGAAGGTCTTCGGCGGGTCCACCCTGCCCCTGCTGGTGGACGGTGGCGCGGTGAAGGGCGAGAAGGAGAAGGGGCTGGTTCGGATCATCCGGTTCGGCGCGCCGGGTGTCTGGTACCTCTGGATCAAGGCCGCGTCCACGGGCATCCATGGCGCGGTCGTCACCTGGGACCTGGACGGGCACCAGTCCCTCCACAGCGGGCGCGCCCGTATCCTCGTGCCCCCCCGCGCGGGTGTGCAGTGGCTAAACCAGTCCATGGTGCCCCGGCACAAGGCTTCGGTGCATGTTGACAAGCCCGGTGAGCACACGCTCCGCATCTGGACCGAGGAGGGGGAGGCCGACCTGGATCGCCTCGCGCTGACGCTCTACTTCTCCGCCAAACCCGCCGGGGAGACGCTGGACCACACGGGTGATCCGGGCGGCGGCCGGGCGGTGTTTCCGGTTGCCGCAGAACAGGTGGACGGGTTCCGGGAAGGGTGGGCCTCCCCGCC
>JAHFSL010000206.1:0-682 GCA_023265785.1 Candidatus Coatesiibacteriota bacterium
CCAGGTCGGTCCGGGTCTCAAATCCCCCGAGGACCGCACGGCCCTGCGCGTCCACCGCCACGGCCAGCGCCTCGTCGTCGCCATTCGCGGGCGCATTCGCGGTGGCGGCCCAGAGCACCGCGCCGGTCGCCGAATACTTGAGCAGGAGAATATTTTTCCCCTGGCCCAGGTCGGTCCGGGTCTCGTACCCGGCCACATAGACACTGCCCGAGGGGTCCACGGCCACCCCGAACGCGGCGTCGTCGCCGTTGGCCGGGCTGTTGTAGGTCACGGCCCAGACCAGCACGCCGCCAGCGGTGTACCGGGCCAGCCAGACGTTGTCCCCCTGGCCCAGATCCGCCCGCCGGACGCGGCCGGCGGCATAGAACCCGCCCGACACGGGATCCGCCGCCACGGCGCGCGCGTCGTCCGGCCCACCCGCCGCCGGGGCTGGCGTCAGCGCCCACACGGCCGCGCCGGCCTCGTCATCGCAGGCCAGCCACGGCCCGTTCCCCAGCGCGCCGACCGCCACATGCGTCCCGTTGGCCAGCCGCGCCACGGCGTAGCCCTGATCACTGATGCTTCCCGCGCTGGAGGCCTCGTGAAAGGTGAACTGGGAGCCACCACCCGGCGGGTACCCCACGACGACGATGTCATCAAACCGGGTGAAATAATCGGCATTCTCGGTCGCGGCGAGGAAGAT
>JAHFSL010000206.1:692-5493 GCA_023265785.1 Candidatus Coatesiibacteriota bacterium
CCCCCCGGCGAGACCGCGATTCCGTAGCCGATGTCATCCAGGTTGCCGAAGAAATTGTCGTAGGACACGATCCTCGTGTCCATGGATGGGCATGGCTCCGGGGGCGCGATGACCGTGACCACTCCCGAGATGACCGACCCCGTCAGCAGTGTCGTCCCGCTGTTGGCGTCGAATCCCGTCGCGGAACCGGTGAAAGTCATGGTCCCCGTATTCGGCCCGGCGGTGAACACCCAGGTGAACGTCCGCATCCCGCCGCCCGTGACGGACACCGGTCCCGCCGGGGTCGGGCCCGCCGCCTTGAACGCGGTGGCGGTCCCGGCCCAGCGCGGCAGGGGCGGCGGCCGGACGCCCACCGCATCCGCCTCGCCGGTGTCGCTCACCGTCAGCGTCACCAGGATCGCGTCACCGGCGTAGACCGTGGCCGGTGACACGGCGATGGCACCCGCGAGCGCGGCCGGCGCCTGGATGAGCAGGGCTCCCGCGGCGGCCGCCAGGACGGTGGCCGATGTTGCCGGCGCAAAACCCGTGCCGGTCCCTGAAAAGGCCGCCCAACCCGCGCCGGTCGCGGTGAAGGTCCACGTGAAGGTCGTCGAATCCCCGTTCGCCAGGAACGGGGAGGAAGCGGGAGACGGGCCGGACACCAGGATTGCCGTCCCTCCCCCCGGCAAGAGAGAGAGTGTCGGGAGGAGATTCGTTATATCTGGACATGCGAGGTTGTCAATGTGCAGTTCCACCTGAAATGGTTGGCCCACGCTGACGGGGCTCTTGGGGAAGAACAGCGTGGCACCAAGGGCCGCCGCGAGGCCGGAAGGAATTCCTCTTTCGACCACACCCGTTACCCCGACCCCTGGGTACCCCCCAATGGCGTACAGTACGCAACCCACCGCAACGACTCCCATGTGATTGCGGGCGAGACCCAACGGGGACTTCGTGGTCCAGCCGCCCCCGCCGGGATTGAACGACTCGACCGTGTCCAGGACGACGCTGGCGGTGGACCCTCCGACCGCCCACACCAGTCCGGTCGGATCAGCTCCTCCCAGGTCTGCACGCGCGGTTGGCATTGTCGTCGCGGCCGACCATGAATTCGCGGCAGGGTTGTAGGCATCCGCATTGGCCACCGGGCCAAATCCGTCCCAGCCCCCCATGACATAAATGCGAGTTCCGGAGACGACGGCGGCGGTCCCCTCCTTGGCGACGAACATCGGTGCCCTGGTCGTCCACGTGTTGGACGCCGGATCATAGGCCTCGACCGCGTTCGTCCACGCGGGAAATCCGGTGAATCCGCCGAACACATAGATGAGCCCGCCGTACACCGCCGTGGATACATCGCCCCGGGCGGTGGGCATCGGGGCCTTCGTGGACCAGATGTCGGTGACGGGGTCGTACGCCTCAACGGTTGTCAGAGTCACGGTGCCGTCCGTTCCGCCAAAGACATAGAGGATGCCGTTGACGACCTGCGCCGCATTGTTGATGTATCCCCGCGCAGTGGGCATGGGTGCCCGGACAGACCAGGTATTGGTGAGTACATCGTAGGCCTGGTTGGTCGTGACAAAGACCGTCCCATTGTCTCCGCCGACACAATAGATCGTACGGTTGACGACCCCGGCAGCCATCGTCGCCCGTGGAAACGGCATGGGGGCCTGGAAGGACCAGGTCGGGTCGGCGGCGGACGCGGGCGGGGGGCGGAACAGGAGGGACAGCAGGGACAGCGTCGGGCCAAGGCGGTTCATCGTTCTCCCCGTCTCCGATTATCCTCTCCCGGCCTCCTCCCGGTCGAAGGCATCCAGGTCGGCCGCAATGGGGGTCGCGCGGGAGTCCCATTCATCCAGCAGGGTGCGATCCACCCGCTCGTGCGCCTCGCCCCCTGTGCCCCAGCCCGCAAAGAAGACAACTTCCGGCACCCGTAAGTACGCGGCCAGCGCGAACAGGCGGCGGTACCCGCGCAGGGGGGCCTCCCCCGGCGGCCGGCCGTCCTCCGGATACCCCCCGCCGCTGGGCATGTAGGTGATCCGCTCCGGGCCGAAGGCGGCGGTCCATCCCACCAGCGGCCGGGTACGCCAGTCCGTCCCGCGCCAGTCGTAATCCCAGACCCCCACCCGGGCCCGGGGCGGCAGGAGGTCCCGGTAGGTGGCGACCGAGGCGTTCGTCCACCGGCAGTTGAACATCACCAGGTCGCCACCTGGCCGGAAGCCTTCCCATCGCTTGAACCAGCCAGTGACCGCATGGGCATATTGCTGGTTGCACCACAGCAGGACCGTCTCATCGGATTCAGCCATGAGGTCCCGCCCTGTTTCGGCCCGGTACTGGTCGCGCGTGACGGCATTGAACCGGAGTGGCGAGGCCTCGGTGGGGTGCAGGACCACCCCGTCCCAGTCCTGGCAGAGATTCCAGGCCTCCACGAACAGCGTGTTGAGGTAGGCCCCGACGGCGGGCTCCTCCAGGCAGACCGCATCATCGCTCACCGGACTCCCGTCGCGATTGACGGATTTCAATTCGGGATGGGCCGCCGCCAGCCCGACCGCATGGCCATCGGTCGCGAAGACCGCCAGTGCCTTCAGGCCCCGCCCGTGGGCGGCGGCCACGATCGCCGGGACCAGTCCGGGATTTCGGACCGCCTCCGCCTCCGGGTCACGCAGGCCGGGATAGGCGGCGCTGGGGTAGCCGAGCGTGTACCCGTTCAGGAGGAGCCAGACCCGGTCGTGGCCGCGTGACCGTAACCCGTCCAGGTGCCGCTCCCAGTCCGGCAGGCGCCAGCGCGAGAGCGGCTGGCCGGGCACCCAGTCCCCCCGGCCGAGGAAGTGGTAGTACCCGCTCCGCGCGGGCCAGGGTCGGCCTACGGCAGGGCGTCGAGGGCCGGCAACGCCGGCCGCCTCGAGCTCCGCATCGCCTTGATCGACACACCGGCCGGGGCCAGGCCGGGGCTCGCGGCCGCGAGGCGGAGTTCCTTGTCCAGGTCCCGGGGATCATCTGCCGCCTGGACCAGGACCAGGCAGAGCCCGTTGAACGCGCGGCGCCGGTCGGCGCGGTCGGGTTCGTGGCTCGACGGGTTGCCGTTCCCCACCCCCAGGATCCGGCCGGCCCCGCCAAGCGTGAACCCGATCTCCGGATCGGCGCCCGGGACGATCCGGCCCCGGGCGTCGGTCACCTCGACCCGGACCACCGCCACGTCCTCGCCATCCGCCCGGATGGCAGCCCGGTCCGGGATGAGCCGGATCGCGGCGGGTCGGCCGGTCGTTTCGACCCGATCGGCCGTGACCACGCTGCCGCCGGCATCCAGTCCGCGCGCCTCGATGACGCCCGGGGCGTACGGGATCTCCCAGTCGAGGTGCCCCCACCGGGGCATGGCCTGCGTGCCGGCGCTCATCCCGTTGACCACCAGCTCCACCCGGGCGGTGTTGCCGAAACACCGGACCCGGACCGGCTGTCCTGCCGCCCTGCCATTGCCGTTCCAGTCCGGAAGCAGGTGGACGGATGGCGTCCTCCCCCACCAGGCCCGGTAGTAGTAGGCATCGTCCTTGGGGAACCCGCAGAGATCAAGGAACCCGAAGTGGGACGCGATGCACGGCCAGCCGTACGGGGTCGGTTCACCCCGGTAATCGAATCCCGTCCAGACGAAGGTGCCCGCCACGAAGGGGCGCTCGGCGACCATCCGCCAGCAGTATTCGGTGTTGCCGTTGAATGACGAGACAAAGCCGGCCGTCGTGTCGGTGAAATAGATGCCCCGTGTCGTGGTGGTGCTGTGCGATTCCGTCGAGATCATCGGCATGCCGGGATGCGCCCTGTGGAACTCGTCGTACCCTTCCGGGTTGTAGTTTGTTCCCTGCACATCCTCAACCAGCGAGAGGCCCTTCCCCCAGGACCCGCGCTGGTTCATGGCCGAGGTGACCGGCCGGGTGCCGTCCAGGCGATTGATCAGCGACCGGATGGCCGCGCCCTGCCGGCGCGCGAGATCGGTCCCCTGGTGGCCCTCCTCGTTGCAGGTGGACCAGATGATGACCGAGGGGTGATTCCGGTCGCGCCTGACCATGGACTCAACCTGCCCCAGGATCTCCGGGGTGTCACCCAGGTGCCGGTTTTCGTCCATGACGAGCATCCCGAGCCGGTCGCAGGCGTCAAGGAGTTCGGGGGTGGGCGGATGATGGGAACACCGGTAGGCATTCGCTCCCCACTTTTTCAATGTCTCGATCTTGTACTCATTCAGCCTGTCCGGCAGTGCCACGCCGACCCCTGCAAAATCCTGGTGGTTGCAGACACCCTGGAGCTTGACGATCTGTCCGTTCAGGAGAAATCCCCGGTCCGCGTCGAACCGGAGGGTCCGGATGCCGAAGGGGGTCACCACGGCGTCCGCCGGGGGGCCGGTGGTTCCCGCGACGATCTCCGTGAAGACGCGCGAGAGCGCCGGATCCTCCAGGGACCACAACCGCGGATTGACCACGGTCAATCGCATGACGGCATCCGCCGTGTGCCCCGCCGCGACCGTGAGCACCCGCTCGGCCACGGGCGCAACGCCATCGAGCCGCTGGCGGAGGCGCACGGTGGCCGGTCGGGAACCATCGTTGCGGACCGCGGTGCGGATCTCGACCACGGCCCTCCCGGGCTCCACCACGGGCGTGGTGACCGCGACCCCCCCGTGATCCACATGGACCGGATCGAGGACCGTCAGCCGGACATGGCGGTAGAGACCCCCGCCCTCGTACCACCACCCCTCGTTGTCACTCGCATCGCACCGCACCGTCACGACATTGCGGGCGCCCGGAACGACATGATCCGTGACATCGAAATAGAAACTGGTGTACCCGGA
>JAHFSL010000207.1 GCA_023265785.1 Candidatus Coatesiibacteriota bacterium
CATCCTGGAGCGGTTCCCCGGCCGCGAGTCCACCAAGTCCCTCTACCGCCGGGTGCTGGGGCACCCCTCGATCGCGACGCGCCACTTCTGCCTGGATGAAGTGGATGAGGTGCTCGAAACCAATCCCGACCGCATCCAGGAGCGCTACCAGCGGTGGGCCGTCCGGCTGGGGGCGGAAGCCCTGCGCGCCGCGCTCGCCGACGCCGGCGTGGAGGCGGATCAATTGGGCCTGCTCGTGACCACGACCTGCACCGGGTCGCTCTGTCCCGGCCTTTCGGCCCACCTGACCGAAGCGGCCGGCCTGCCCGGGTCGCTGGCCGTCGCCGATCTCGCCGGCATGGGCTGTGGCGCTGCTGTGCCCGCCCTGCGCGCGGCGGCGGACTACACCGCCGCGCACCCCGACGCGGCCGCCGCCGTCGTCTGCGTCGAGATCTGCTCGGCGGCCATGTATGCCGACGACGACCCCCAACTGGTGATCTCGAACGCCATCTTCGGTGACGGCGCCGCGGCGGCCATCCTGACCGGCGGCCAGGCCGCAAAGGGATCGGGAAGACTCCGGCCGCGCCTGGGCCGGTTCGCCTCGCACACCGTCCCCGTCTGGCGCGACACCCTCCGGTTCCGGCTGGAGGGCGGCCGCCTGCGGAATGTCCTCGACCGCGAGACAGCCCCCCGGGCCGCCGCCGTGCTGGCCACCGTGACGGACCGCCTGCTTGGTGAGGCAGGACTTACCCGGGCGGACCTGGCGCGCTGGATCTTCCACGCCGGGGGCGCGACCGTGCTCGACGCCATCCGGGACGGGCTGGCCGTTCCAGAATCTGGGCTGGCCGCCGCCCGGACGGTCCTTCACCGATGCGGCAACATGTCCTCGCCCACGGTTCTCTTTGTCCTCGCCGAGGAACTCGCCAGTCGCCCGGCGCACCCGGGTGACCGTGCCCTGCTGGCCTCCTTCGGCGCCGGGTTCAGCGCCCATGCCGCCCTGCTGGAGTGGTGATGGATTTGGCCAGCCGGATTGACGTGCCGGAACTGATGGATACCGTCGCCCTGCCGCCGCCCGAGATGGAGGCCGCCCTCGGGTTTCTGGCGCTCACCAACCGGGCCTTCGGCGGATCAGCGGTGGTCCTCCGCCACCTCAAGGCCTGGTCGACCGGCTGGGCCCGGGACCGGGAAATCACCCTGCTGGATGCCGGATGCGGTGAGGCCGACATCCCGCTGGCGGTTGCCCGCTGGGCGCGTGCGGCAGGATTCCGTATGCGGATCACGGCGGTGGATGCCGTGGCCGAAGCCGCCGCCGTCGCCCGGGCCCGGACCGCGGCGTGGCCCGAGATCAGCGTCCGGCAGGAGGATGTGTTCACGATCCTGGCCGGGGAGCGGTTCGATCTCGTCACCGCCTCCCTGTTTCTTCACCACCTGCCGCCCGACCGGACCCCTGCGGCCCTGCGCGCATTGGCCGGGGCGGCAAACCGGGGACTCATCGTAAGCGACCTGCTCCGGTCCCGTGCCGGGTACGTAGCCGTGTGGGCCGCCAGCCGGGTGTTCGGCAACCGGGTCGTCCGGCACGACGGCCCCCTCTCCGTGCGCCGGGCGTTCACGGTGCCCGAGCTTGCGGCGCTGGCCGCCGAATCTGGTTGCCCCTGGCTGACCGCCCGCGCGGAGCCGTGGTTCCGGGTCTCGCTGGCCGGGGAAAAAATTTCTTGATCCGCGAAGCGCTCGTCGTCGGCGGCGGCCCGGCGGGCGCCAGCGCCGCGCTGGCCCTGCGGCAGGGCGGGTTTGAGGTGTTCCTCGCCGAACAGCGGACCCACTGGACCGGCCGGGTGTGCGGCGCGTTCCTCGCCCCCGAAGCCGTCGGCCACCTCTCCGCGCTCACGGCCCTGGACGCCGTGCGCGCCGCGGGCGCCGTGGAGGTGACGGCCGCCGAGGTCGTCGGCCCGTCAGGCCCCCCCTCCCCGGTGGATGTGCGGCTGGAAGGCCGAATGGCGATGGCGCTACCCCGTCAGGCTTTGGAGGACAGTCTTCTGGAATATGCGCGCGGCGCGGGGGTCACCGTCGAAATGGGGACGCGGGTCCTGGCCCTCCTCAAGGACGGGCCGGTCTGGAACGCCACCCTGCGCGACCGCCAGGGCCACCAGGCGCGCCGCCGGTTTCCCCTCGTCGTGCTGGCTGACGGCCGGTTCACCATCGGCTCGCCCGCCGAGGCCAAGCCGCGGGCCGGCTGGTTCGGGTTCAATGCCATCTTCACCGGGCTCAACCGCAAGCCGGGCTCCCTCACCCTGCACCTGTACTCCGGGGGCTATGTCGGGCTGGCGACCTTCGCCGATGGCTCCACCAATGTCTGCGGGCTGGCCTGGCACGAACTGGGCCAGTTGAAGCCCTGGGAACACGCGTGGGAGGAGGCGCTGGACCGCTCACCCGCCCTGGCTTCCGGCATGCGCGGCGGCACCCGCGGTGAGGAGTGGCACGGCGTGGGACCGCTCCCGTTCAGCGAAGTGATCCGCCCCAGCGAAGGCCCGCTCCTGGTGGGCGACGCCGCCGCGGTCGGCGACCCGTTCATGGGCGAGGGCATCGGCCGGGCGCTCGGCGCCGGACCGCTCCTCATGCGCGCGCTCTCGGAGTCGGGCGGGACCGATCCCCTCAAGGTCCTCCGCGCTTACGAGCGGATCTGGACCGCCCGCTACACCGCCCGGCTCAGGGCGGGTGCGGGCATCCACAAGTCGCTCCAGAACCGCATCGCCTTCCTCGCCGCGTCCCTTACGATCCTGAAGAGCCCCGCCCGCATCGCCGCCCTCTTACCTGTCTTCCACGGCTCCCCCGCCTAGAACTTCTCCCAGGGGCGCAGGAAGCGCCATTTGCCGTCGGGCAGGCCGCCCAGGGACACCCCACCGATGCGCACCCGTTTCAGCCCCATGACCTTGAGGTGGACGGCATCGCACATCCTTCGGATCTGCCGCTTGCGGCCCTCGTGGAGGACGAACCGCAACTGGTCGGCGTTGACCCACTCGACCTTGGCGTCCAGCAGGGGCTTGCCGTCCATCACCATCCCCTTGCGCAGGCGGGCCAGCCCGGCGCCGTCGAGCTTGCCCTGCACCCGGACGAGGTATTCCTTCTCCGGTCCCGGCTCGTGCTCGCCGATCAGTTTGCGGGCGATCCGGCCGTCCTGGGTGAAGATGAGCAGGCCGCGCGAATCAATGTCCAACCGGCCCGCCGGCGCCAGCCCGGGCAGGCGGCGCGCATCGAATTGCCGGTCCCCCTCGCTCCGGTCCTGGTGCGGCGGACTCAACAGTTCGCTGGCCTGGCTGTAGCCGTCCTCCGGCTCGTTGGACACATACCCCACCGGCTTGTTGAGCAGGATGGTGACGGTGCGGTCCTGCGCCCGGGACGCGCTGGCGGTCAGCTTGAGATCATCGGTGGCCAGGGCCTTGGTGCCCAACTGGGTGACCGGCTTGCCGTTCAGGAGCACCCAGCCGCGCTTGATGTACTCATCCGCCTCGCGCCGGGAACACAGACCCCGCCCGGCCAGCAGTTTCGAGATGCGCTCGAGCCCGGGGCCGGTTTGCGGCTTCATTCGGCGTCCGGTACGCAGGCCAGCCGGTCCAGGGGGCGGGCATAGACGAGGGTGTAGCCGTCTTCCCGGGTGGCGCGGGCGTAGGAGAGCACGGCATGCGTGTCGCGGGCCAGCGCGGTCCGGCACCGGTCGGCGGCGGCCACGCCGGGCTCCCGGTCCCCCAGGCAGGTGAAACTCACGCCCTGCACTTCCTCGTCCTCCAGCGCCCGGACCTCCAGCGCGTTCGGACCGGAATCGAGCGAGAGGAAGTTGCCGAAGTACTCGGCGGCCTTGGGGACCTTCTCCCCTGCCGCGAGGTCGAAGAGCCGGTCATAATCCCGGTCCGAGATGAAGAAACCATCCTCCAGCAGGGTCTCGCCCGCATCATCCACCAGCGTGATGTCCACATTGAACCCATGGCGCGAGCGGTTCGCGCTCCAGTCCACCTCGAACCGGTCCGGCTTGCCATTGCCGTCCACATCAAAGAGGTAGACGCCGGGCTCGGGGTGGGTCAGCCCGGGAACGCCGCCACTACGGAGGGCCGCCTGGGCGGACACCGACGCGAGGAGCAGGAGCCAGGTCATGCCAGCGCAACCTTACCGCCACCCGCTAGGGTGAGGGTGATCGGGCCGGCCGTGGGCGACCCGTCCACGGCAGTCACCCCGGTGCATCCCGCCGGGACCGGCGCGACGAAGACGCGCCAGGTCGCGTGCCGTGTCTCGCCGGGCTGGAGCGTGGTCAGCACGGGCACCCCGAAGAGCGAGCCCAACGTCTGCATGGCCTCCTTGCCGGCGGGAAAGGGCGAGAGCCCGAACTCCATCCCGCGCGCCAGCGTGGTGCCGGCCCACGGCAGGGTGAGGCGGTCGAGGTTCTCGTCCCACAACCCCAGCCACGGGAACTCGGCGCGTCGCCACAGGTAGCCGCAGACCAGCCCCAGCCGCGGATTGACCGCCGTCATCCATGCGGTTTCACGGGCGGGGTCCATCAACTGACCGGTGAAATCTCCCGAGGCCGGGTCGGCTGGGAACACGCGCAGGTCCACCTCGCCGCCGCCCACGTGCGGCGCCAGTGGCCAGGTAAAATCCGCATTGACCTTGAGGCGTTGGACCCGGGCGAACACGGTGGGATTGGTCCGCCCCCTGGTCGCCGAAGCGTCAAACGTGGTTACGCCCTTCTCCAGGAAGGGCGGCCCAAAGGTCGCGTGTTCCTGCCAGCCGATCTCCCGTGGCGCGTCGGATTCATTCTCAACCTCCGTCGCCACCGTCAGGATGGATGACCCCGGCGCGGCCGTGAGGGTGCGCTTCACCCAGAGCCGGGCATACGGCAGGTCCGCAGTCGCGATCATGCCGTGCTCCCCTGGCTCGACCTCCCAGTTCGCCACCGGCGCCTCGCCGTGGACGGTCAGCCCCGCGTCCTCCTCGGCCGCCGAGGGCGGGCCGAAGAAATCAATGCACGGATTGTGACCCATGATGGATGCGAGCAGGCGGGCCTCGGGGGGGCCGCCGTACCGGTCCAGGTCGCGCACCGGGCGAAACTCGTCGGGTTCCTGGGACGCCCAGGGAACCTCCCAGAGAGGGTTGATGCCCTTGGCCGGCCCAGCCAGCAGGGTCAACGACGCCAGGTGGCCGCCTCCCGGGAGAAAGACGGCGCGAAGCGTGCCATTCTCCAGCGCAGAGGCACGGCGGCCGCGCCAGTCGGTCAGGTGGGCTTCAAGCATGGGGCTATTGTACTGGGCGAGTGAGCAGGAGGACTGCCAGGTAGGGAATCATGATCGCTCCGCCGCGCCGGCGAATGATCGCGGCAATCTCCGCATACAGGGCGCGGCGCGCCCCCGCCGGCATGGCCCGGTGGTCGGAGTAGGTGTCGAGGAGCCGGATGTATTGCGTCCCGTGATAGCGGGCGATCCACGGGTGCCGCCTGACCTCGGGGATTGAGAA
>JAHFSL010000208.1 GCA_023265785.1 Candidatus Coatesiibacteriota bacterium
TCACGCTCATCCGGCGCGCGCGGGAGGGGAAGCCGCTCGTCGTGCCGGGGGACGGCACCTCACTGTGGGTGGTCACCCACCACCGGGATTTCGCCACGGGGCTGGTCGGCCTGCTGGGCCTTCCCGGGGCCGCAGGTGAGGCGTTCCACATTACGTCGGACGAGGCGCAGTCCTGGAACGGCATCTACGAAACCTTCGTGGCTGCGTGCGGCGGACGGCCCCATCTCGTTCATGCTCCATCGGACCTGCTCATCCGGTTCAATCCCGGGCTGGAAGGGAGTTTGCGGGGGGATAAATCCGGGTCGGCGGTGTTCGACAATGCGAAACTCAAGCGGTTCGTGCCGGGATTTCGGGCAACCATTCCCTTTGCGGAGGGCATCCGCGAGACGGTGGCGTGGTTCGACGCCGACCCGGCGCGGCAGGGGCTGGATCCGGCCTATGACACCTTCACGGACCGGGTCGTGGCGGCCATGGAGCGTGCCGCCGCGGGCTGATGGGGTTGGGGTCCGGCGGGCGTCCGCGCATCCTGCTGACCGGCTCCGCCGGCGGGGTCGGCACCCTCTTCCGGGCGGCGGCGGCGGACCGGTTCGAGGTCGTCTGCTTCGACCGGGTGCCGACTCCGGGGGTCCCGGATGCCCTCGTGGCGGACCTGGCGGACGGCGCCGCCTTGGAGCGGGCGGCGCGCGGGTGTGACACCATCGTCCACCTGGGCGGGTTCCCCAACCCGTCGGATTTCCTCTCCGTCATTCTGCCGGCCAATGTGGTGGGTACCTTCCGGATGTACGAGGCGGCGGTCCGGGCGGGTGTGAAGCGGGTGGTCTTCGCCAGTTCGGTGCAGGTGGAGGCGGTCAGCTGGACCCTGCCGCCGGGAACCAGGGTCACGGAGGCCATGGCGGCGGTCCCCATGAATGTGTACGGGGCGAGCAAGGTGTTCGGTGAGTCGCTCGGCCGGATCTACCACCACCGGCACGGGCTGGAGGTCATCTGTCTCCGGCTGGGCCATGTGGTGACGCCGGCCCGGGAGGCCGGCCTGCTGGTACGCGGCGCCATTCCCAGCTCGGTGGTCCTCACGGCGGCCGATGCCGAAGAAATCCTGATCCGGGCGGTCACGGAGCCGGGCATCGGGTTCGCCATTCTCCCCGCGTACAGCCGGAGTGCCCTGCCGACCCGTGACCTGGAGCCGCTTCATCGGATCCTCGGGTACGAGCCCCGGGAGGACGCCTTTGCGAAGTGGCCCCGCCATGCCTGGACGACCCGCGTGCGGCGGCGCGTGCTCGGGCCCCTGTTCCGCCTGCGCTGGCGGTGGCGGCGGCGGGCCTGGAGCCGGTGGGGTGATGCCCGGCGGGCCCTGCGCCGGAGACGTCCTGTCCGCCGGGTTCTGGTCACGGGCGCGGCGGGCTTCGTCGCAACCGCCCTGCGTGAGGCGCTGGGGGACCGGTATGAGTTCGTGTGCCTGGACCGCCGCCCGGTTCCGGGCGTTCCCCACGCGCTGGTCGGGGACCTGGCGGACCCGGCGATCGTGGCGCGGGCCGTCCGGGGGTGTGACGCGGTCCTGCACTTCGGGGGCATTCGCGACGAGGCGGACTTCGAGCGCGAGATCCTGCCCAACAACATCGTGGGCACCTGGCACCTGTACCGGGCGGCGATGCGAGGAGGCGTACGCCGGGTCGTGTTCGCGTCCACGGTGCAGGCGGAGGAGGGGTGGCTGCGTGACGCCGGGCCGGTTTCCGTGCGCCAGCCCTCCCGGCCACTCAATTTCTATGCCGCGGCCAAGATACTGGGGGAGGACCTGGGCCGATCCATGGCTGCCCGGTCCACGCTGTCCGTGATCGCCCTGCGGCTGGGCTGGGTCCGGGTGCCGGAGGATCCCGAGTGGGTGGCCATGGCCGGGAAGCGGCCGCCCCGCATTACACTGACCATGCGGGACCTGGCCGCCATCGTGACCCGGGCGCTGGAGGTTCGGGACGTTTCGTTCGCCCTCCTCCCCGCCTACTCCCGCTCCGCCCGCGACCGCAAGGACCTGTCTCCGCTCAAGGAGGTCCTCGACTACGAGCCCCAGGACGATCCCGTGGAGGAATACAACCGGGCTACGGAAAGGTAGAATGTTCCCCGGAGAGGTGTCCGAGTGGCCGAAGGAGCGCGCTTGGAAAGCGCGTAGATGGGAAACTATCTCGCGGGTTCGAATCCCGCCCTCTCCGGTTTCTTGCTCGACGGTTTCAACGATGGCACGCTAAGAAGGGAGGGACCCATGAAGTTATCCTTTACCACGCTCGGATGCCCGGACTGGACGCTGGAAACCATCGCTGCACGGGCGAAGCCGATGGGGTATGACGGGGTTGAACTGCGGACCTCACCCGACGGCAACCACCTTTCGCCGGACGCCCCCGCCGCCGAGGTGGAGCGGGTGGCCGCGCTGTTCCGGGCGGCCGGGACCTCGGTGGTGAGCGTCATGGGGTACTGCCGGTTCGCGCTGACCGATCCGGCCGAGGTCACGGCCAATCAGGTGCTCATGCGCAAGCTGATCGGGATTGCCGGGATCCTGGGGGCGAAGTACATCCGCACCTTCGGCGGCCAGATCCCCAAGGACACCGACAAGGACCGGATGACCGCAACGGTGGCCCAGGCGCTGACGCCGCTGGCCCGGGAAGCGGCCGACGCGGGGATCACCATCGGATTCGAAACCCACGACGACTGGTGCGCCGGGGATCGGGTCATGCGGGTCGTGAACCAGGTGAACTCGCAAGGGCTGGGCGTGGTCTATGACATCTTCAATGCCTTCCATTCCGGGCTGGAACCGTGGGACGAAACCTATGAAAAGGTGAAAGGACACCTCGCGTATTGTCACCTCAAGGACGGGTACACCGGCCCGGACGGAACATTGTCGTATGTCCTGCTGGGCGCGGGGGACCTGCCGATCGCCGAAATGCTGGCCCGGTTCAAGCGGGACGGCTACGACGGCCTCTTCAGCTTCGAGTGGGAGAAGAAGTGGCACCCCGAGATTGACACGCCGGAACGCGCCTTCCCGCACTTCCCGCACAAGGTCAGGGCGCTCTGGTCCGCCGCCGCTTCCGGAAAAAAGACCTAAGCAGTCTTCCGGACCGTCCCGGGTCAACCGGCCCGATCCGGTGCGTGTGGTGGTTGGGGCGGCCGCGCTTGGGGTCGCGGGCGCCAAACACGACCGTGTCGAGCCGGGCGTGGATGATGGCCCCGGCGCACATGGGACAGGGCTCCAGGGTGGTGTAGAGGGTACAGCCGGGCAGGCGCTCGTTGCGCAGGCGTGCCGCCGCCGCACGGATCGCCAGCACTTCGGCGTGGGCGGTGGGATCGCGGCGGGCGATGATCTCATTGCGGCCCCGGGCCACGATCATCCCGTCCCTGACGATGACCGCGCCCACGGGAACCTCACCGCGCCGGGCGGCCAGCCGGGCCTGGGCCACCGCGGCGGCCATGTGGCGCGCCGCCGCGCCGGTCAGCGGCCGGCCGGACACCAGGTCCCCTTGAGGACCATCTCGTCGGCCACCTGGAAGAGTGCGGCGGCATCGCGGGCGACTTCAGAGTCGGCGGGGCCCGGCGTGCCGACGGGGGTGACGCCACGGCCCGCGGGATCGTACCGCCAGAACGACGCCGTCCGGCCGATGCCGAGGATGGCCAGCGACCGGTCGCGCAGGATCCCGCTGTCCCGGTTGTGGTTGAGGAGGGCGCGGGCGCCGGCGGCGGGATCCCGCAGGAGATCGCGGCCGAAGAAGACGCTCCGGTAGGGGCGGCCTACCAGCCCGAGCGCCGTGGGGACCACATCCAGCGTGGAACCCAGGGTCCCGATCCGACGGGGTGCGCCGCGCACGGCGGCGGGGCCCAGGACCAGGATCGGAATTTCGTGGGACCGGACGGGAAGGCGGGGACTGCCGTACACGCGCGCGCCGTGGTCGGCAACCACCACGAAGACCGTGTTGGCCCAGAACGGCTCCCGTTTCGCCCGGTCGAAGAATTCCCCGAGGGCCCAGTCGCTGTACTTGACGGCGTTTCCCCGGTTCCGGTCCTGCGGATTCTCGCGGATCCGATCCGGGGGGTAGGTATAGGGCTTGTGGTTGGAGACGGTGATGATCGTTGAAAAGAATGGCCGGCCCGCCGCGTGCAGGGCCCGCATGGCCTCCAGGGCCTTCGCGAACAGGTCCTCGTCGGCGACGCCCCAGACATTCACAAAGGAGGGATGGGCATAGTCACGCTCCTCCACGAACCGGTCGTAGCCGGCGGCGAGCGCCCAGGTGCGCATCCCGTCGAAGGTGCCGCGGCCGCCGTACACCAGTTCGGTCGCGTAGCCGTCGGCACGGAGGGTCCGGGCCAACGAGGCCACGGGGCCGGGGGAGGAGCGGCGGATGAGGGATTCCCCGGGCAGGGGCGGAAAGGACGCCAGCGCTCCTTCCATGCCGCGGACGGTCCGCTCGCCGCAGGCGTAGATCCGGGTGAACAGGAGTCCCTCCCGGGCCAGCACGTCCAGCCGCGGGGTCAGGCTCGGGGTCCGGCCGAAGGCGCCCCAGAACTCGCACCCCAGGCTCTCGGCCAGCACCACAACGACGTTGAGCCGGGGCCGGGCGGGGTCACCCGTGATCGCCCGTTCGATGGACTGCTGACCGCCGGTGAAGGTCGCCGACGGCGAGGCGAGTTGCCGGCGGGCGCGGGTCCAGGCCTCCGCGGGTGGCAGGGTGCGGTAGTGGTCGGCCCAGCGCAGGTCGCGGGTGACCAGGGCCTGGACGAACCCGTACAACCCGCTGCCCGACAGCTCGTCCAGGACCCGGTCGGCGGACCAGCGGGGTGGCGCGCCGGGAGCGGCGGCGATGGCCAGCACCAGCGCGGGTCCGATCGCGGCGAGGTCGGCGAGCCTGACGCGCACCGGAATGCCGGGGGCCGGCCGCGTGTCGCGAGCCAGCCACGCCAGGAGGATGCCCAATCCCACGCAGAGGGCCACCAGCGGGAAGAAGGGGTACTCGGCCCGCAGGTCGCCGAGGATCTCCGCCGGGTACAGGAGGTAGTCCACGGCGAGGACATTGAACCGCGCATCGAACTCCTCAAAAAAGAAATATTCGGCAACCGCGCCGAACACCGCCACGGTGGCGGCAAGGCTTCCCACGACGAACATGAACCGCCGGTGCCACCGGGCGGCGGCCCACCTGTCAGGGATGAGCGAGAGCCAGAGGACAGGAATCAACGCGGCCCAGCCGGCGGTGGCGAGGTCGGCGCGCAGGCCGATGGCGAACACCCCGGCCAGCCCGGCGGCGCCCGCCCCCCGGGGGCCGAAGCAGGCCCACAGGACGGCCCGCTGTACCGTGCCGAGAAGGACGAGGCCGGCGGCGAGGCGCGCCGCCGGCCGCAGTCGGTGATGAGGAAACGGGATCAAGGGCTTCCGCGCTCTGAGGGATTCGAACCCCCGGCCTTCTGG
>JAHFSL010000209.1:0-574 GCA_023265785.1 Candidatus Coatesiibacteriota bacterium
CGGTCCCCTGCGGGGCGGCGGAGCACGCCGCGAGCCAGACCTTCAGCATCGCGGCACCCGAACCTGACCTGAAGGATGCGGTCAAGATCGTCGGCGGGATTCGTGGATACCTTGACCCCAGGAAGGGCGAACAGGCCACGATCCTCGTGCGGCCGGAAGGTGCGGGTGAGATCACCGCACGCATCTATAATCTGAATGGCGAGCTGGTCCGGACACTCAGCACGGCGGCGGCCGGCGGCCATACGGAGGTGCTGCGCTGGGACGCCACGGATGCGACGGGCCGGCCCGTTCCCCCCGGCGCCTATCCGATCCTGATCGAGGGTCCGGGCATCCGGTTCCGGGACACGCTCGCCGTCCTGCGCTGAACATGACCGGCGCGGCGAGGCGGCTCGCCGCAACCGGAATCTTTCTCCTCGCCGGCCGAATCGCCGCCGCCAGGGCGAATGGGACCGTAACGGTTCTCTCACGCTTCGAGCCGATCCGGTCCGCCGCATTCGGTGGGGCGTCAGCAGGAATCAGCAATGATCCCACGCTGGCTCCGGCCAACCCCTGCGCCGCTTCGGCCCTGCATGGA
>JAHFSL010000209.1:584-5406 GCA_023265785.1 Candidatus Coatesiibacteriota bacterium
TCGGCTGTGACAATCGCCGGCCAGCGGGGATTCTTCGGCGATGTGCTTGGCGCCCTCGCGGTCTCGCTCCCGGCCGGCCCGGGAGCCCTTTCGCTCGGGCTCCTGTATTACGAATCACCCACGGTCACGCTCCTGACCTCCGATGGAGTGATCCGTGAGCTCATGCTCCAGCGGGACCTCGCGTTCGGTGCGGGATACGGCCTCTCGTTGGGCGGGCACTGGCATGCGGGAGCGACCATCAAAGTCCTCCGCAGCGAATTGTTCGGGGAATTCGACGCCAGTGCCCTTGCCGCTGACCTGGGGATTCAGCTGAGAGTCGTCCCGTGGCTCAAGGCCGGGCTGATCCTGCGCAATGCAGGCGTCGGACCCACCTACGCGATCGAGTCGTCGTCCCTGCCGACCGAAGTGCGGGCGGGTCTCGTGGCGGGCTGGCAGGTCCGCGATGGATCGGCGGACTGGTCCGCGGATACCCTCCTCCTCCTCATCGACGGGTCCCTCCCCCTCGCCGGACTGCCCCGGCCGCGGTGGCAGGCGGGCGTCGAGTACCGGTATGTCGGCCTGATCGCCGCTCGCGGCGGCATCTGCCTGGGCGGGACGACCCAGTTGGCCCGGGGCACCGCCGGGCTGGGACTCACCCGGGGGCGATTCCGCGTGGATTACACGATCCGGTTTGCCTCGGCATTCGATCTGCCTCACGCCCTGAGTCTCACCCTGGCCCTCTGACGGCTGGCCGTACAATGAAGCCCATGCGGCTTCATGTCCGGCTCGCCCTGCCCCTCTTTGCCATCGCGCTTGGCGTCACCGTCGCCGGGACGGTCGGGGTCATCGCCCTGGTCCGGCTCACGATCGGGTTCGCGCTGGACAGCCAGGGCCGGCAACTGGCCGCGATCACCGAGGGGGTCCTGCGGGGCCGGTGCGCCGGGCTCGCGCAACAGGCGGCCGCGCTGGGCGGTGCCGGGGGGTTCAAGGAGCGGGCGCGGGCGAAACAGGCCGAGGCCCGGCTGGACCTCGCCGGCGCGCGCGGGGTGGACGGCCATTTCACCCTCGCCTACGGCGGCGGCCTGCACCGGGCCGACCTCAACGGCCTGCTGGACCTCGCCCGGGCCGCGTGGACCTGGACCGTGGCCGGCTCGGCCACGGAGAGCACGGCGAGTGAACCCAGCCCCATCGCGCTCGCCGAGACCGGGGTCCTGCTCGTGCGCGCCGGCGACCGGCTGATGGTCGCCGGGCTGACCCCGGGTCCGACCCCGGGCGAGTTCACCGTGGTGGGCCAGCGGCTGGGCCGGGCCTTCGCCGCCGCGCTGGCGGACCTCCTCCAGACCGATGTTTCGTTCTCGTCGGGGGGGCGGACCGTTGCCACCACCCTCGCCGACCCGCCGCCCGCCGACCTTTTCCCGGTCCTCTTCACCATCTCGACGACCGGCAACGCCGCGGTCACCTTTACCTACCATCTGCATGCCGCCGAGACCGTCCGCATCCGCCGGTTCGCGCTGGCCGCCACCGTGGGGGGCGGTGCCGGCCTCCTGGCGCTCGCACTTCTTTTCTATGGCTGGACGGTTTTTCGCGTCACCGGGCCGATCCGGGACCTCTCCCGCGCGGCCGAACGGATCGCCGCGGGCCATCTGGAGGAACGCCTCCCCCATGAGGCCCCCGCGGAACTGGGCACGCTGGTGCGCCAGTTCAATGCCATGGCCGCCGCCCTGCGGCAGGCGCAGGAGAAACTGGTCCATTCCGCCAAGCTTTCCTCGGTGGGCCAGATGGTCGCCGGCATCTCGCACGAGTTGAACAACCCCCTGTGGGGGCTGATCGGGCACGCCGAGTTCCTGGCCACGGTCATCACGCCGGGCGCGCCGGGCCGCCCCGAACTGGACATCGTCCTCGCCGAGGCCAACCGGATGAAGCGGGCGCTGGCCGACCTGCGCGGGTTCGTGAAACCCGGCTCGGGCGACCGGATGCGGCTGGACCTCAATGCCGTGGTGGGGGAGGTCCTGGCTCTGGTGCGCCACGACGCCGACAAGGCGGGCGTCACCATCATCCCCACCCTGGCTCCCGGGGGCGCGCCGGTGGTGGCCGACCCCGATGGCATCCGGCAGGTGGCCCTCAACTTCGCCCTCAACGCCCTGCAGGCGATGCGGACCGGCGGCACGCTGGCCGTCCGCACCGAGACCACCGGGTCCGACGGCGCCGCCATGTCCCGGCTGGTGGTTGAGGATTCCGGCCACGGGCTGGCCGCGGAGGCGAGGGACCGGGTCGCCGAGCCGTTCTTCACCACCAAGCCCGGTCACCTGGGGCTGGGGCTGGCCATCAGCCGTGATGTGGCGCAATTGCATGGCGGGACCGTCCGGCTGGAGAACCAGGAAGCGGGAGGCGCCCGCGCGGTCCTCGAACTGCCGGCCGCCCCGATTGAAGCACGGGTATGACCGGCGCCCGCATCCTCATCGCCGATGACGAGCCCAGCATCCTCTCCCTGCTTTCGCGCATCCTGACGGGCGAGGGGTACACGATGCTGACCGCCACGGGTGGTGTCGAGGCGTGCGAAGTCGCCGCGCGCGAGCACCCCCACCTGGTCCTCGTGGACCTGACCATGCCGGACCGGTCAGGGCTGGAAGTCCTCCGGCAAATCAAGGAGCAGGCCCCGGAGACGGTCGTCATGATCATGACCGCGTATGCCTCGGCCGAAACCGCCGTGGAGGCGATGAAGCAGGGCGCGCTGGACTACCTGATCAAGCCGATCGCCACCGACGAGCTGAAGATCCAGGTCCGCCGGGCGCTGGGGGAGGCCGCCCTGGCCCGCGAAAACCGGGCCCTCAAGGAAGAGCTGGGCCGGCTGGCGCCGGAGGAAACCATCATCGGCCAGAGTGCCTCGCTTGCGAAGTCGCTGGAAGCCATGGACAAGATGGCCGCCAGCGACGCCACGGTCCTGATCCTGGGCGAAACCGGCACCGGCAAGGAACTCGTCGCCCGGGCGATCCACCGCGGCTCGGCCGGCGCCCGCGGCCCATTCCTTGCGGTCAATTGCGGCGCCCTGTCCGAGGGCGTCCTGGAGCGGGAACTCTTCGGCCACGAGAAGGGCGCGTTCACGGGTGCCGACTCCGCCCGGCCCGGCCTGCTGGAGGCCGCGGCCGACGGCACGATGCTCCTGGACGAGATCGGCGAGATGTCCCCGGCGCTCCAGATGAAGTTGTTGCGGGTCCTCGAGGGCCGCGAGTTCATGCGAGTCGGCGGCACCCGGGCGCTCACCTGCCGGGCGCGGTTTGTCGCAGCGACGAACAAGGACCTCGCGCGGGAAACGAAGGAGGGTCGGTTCCGGCAAGACCTCTACTACCGGCTCAATGTCATGACGATCAAACTGCCGCCCCTTCGCGACCGCGAGGCGGATGTCCACCTGCTCGCCAACTATTTTCTCCAGCGGGTCGGCCGTAGTCGCGGGAGGAACTTCACGCTCGCCCCGGGAGCCCGGGACGCGCTCGCGCGGTACCCCTGGCCGGGCAACGTGCGCGAACTGCGCAATGTCATCGAACGCGCCACCATGCTGGCCAAGGGTCCGGCCATCGAAGCTTCCGACCTCCTGCTGGAGTCCGGCGCGGGCGCCGAGAACCTCACCCTGGAAGCCTGGTGCGCCCTGCCCCATCAGGAAGCCAAGGAAGCCTTCGAGCGGTTCTACATCGGGCGAGCCCTCAAGGCCTGCGGCGGCAACATCTCCCGAACCGCCGAGCGGTTCGGGCTGGATCGCAAGAACCTCGAGGACAAGATCAAGCGGTACGACCTGAAATCCGGCGGCTGAACCCGCTGGGGTTCCCGGACCCCGGGATGGGGTCATAATCCCCCAAATCACACGATGACCGTACTCTCATTGTTGGATTTGCCCCTGGCACGGGGAATGCAATACAAAGCATCAATGTTCATAGGGTGGCGTTCGGCAGTGCGTTGCCTTGTGGCCGTCCTCGTCCTCCCCCCGGCTTTGGCCGGCCGGTCTCTCGCCTCCACCCTCCCGCCGCTCCAGTGGGTCCGATCCTTCAATGGCGTATCGAGCGCAAATGATGTGCCGCGGAGCGCGGACCGGGACGCGGCCGGAAACCTCTATGCCGCCGGCAACGACACCGTGGGAGGCGTGAGCAACTATCTCGTCCGGAAGTACGATCCCACCGGCGCCACGCTCTGGGAGGACCGCACCCCAGGGCCCAGTGGGCTGGGCGGCGAGGCGGCGGCGGTCTGGGTGGGCGCCAGCGGTGCCGTCTACGCCGCCGGGCACGTCAATGTCGCGGGCCAGGGGTACAACTGGCTGATCCGCAAGTACGACCCGAACACCGGCCTCCCGGCGTGGAGCGCCACCTACAACAGTCCGGGCAACGCCACCGACGGGGCCTGGGACATCGTCGAGGACCCCGCGGGCGACGTCATCGTGGTCGGCGAGGAGGACCGCGCGGACATCGGCGAGATGGTCAACTGGCGGGTCACGAAATTCCTGGGTACCTCCGGCGCCGTGGTCTGGACCCGTACATTCAACGGGCCGGCATCGAATAACGAGGAAGCGTACGCGGTGGCGACCGATCCCGCCGGCAACATCCTGGTCGGCGGCAACTCGAACCTGGGCGCCACCGGCATCTGGCGCATCGTGAAGTACGATCCGGCGGGGACCCTGCTGTGGACCGTGAGCAACTACGGCACCCCCGCCAATCTGGACGCGCGGATCGAGCGGATCGTCGTGGACCCCTCTGGCAGCCTGTACATCTGTGGGAGCACGCTCCCGACGGCTTTTCCAAATAATGACTGGCTGCTCTGCAAGTATTCCGCGACGGGCACGGTGCTCTGGTCCCGCTCC
>JAHFSL010000010.1:0-11476 GCA_023265785.1 Candidatus Coatesiibacteriota bacterium
TCGTGGTCATGGGGCTGGTTACCCTGTGGACGGCGTTCGGGCCCGAAATGGGCTGGGACCCCGCCTATTACCACCTCCGTCTTCCCAAGTTATACGCCATGGCCCACAAGATCCACTTCATCCCGTACATCTATCCCTCCCATTACCCCCAGGCCATCGAGATGCTCTACGGGCTGGGCTGGCTCCTGGCGGGTGAGGGCGGGGCGAAGCTCGTCAACTGGTCCTTCTGGGCGGCCTGCGCCCTGGCCGTGATGCGGCTGGCCGCACCGCTCGGGCCCCGGGGGGCCGCTCGCGCCGCCGCGCTGGCGCTCGCCTTCACCCTCGCGGGGACGCTGGCTTCAGAAAATTACATTGATCTCGGCCTCTCCTTCTTTGAGGTCATGGCGCTGGCGGCCGGGCTGGCCGGCCGCCCGGTCGAGGCGGGCCTGCTCGTCGGGTTCGCGATGGGGTCGAAATACACGGGGCTCTTCGCCGCCCTCGCGCTGGCGGCGGCCCTGCGCGGCCGCCCCGGGGTGCTCCGGGCCGCGCGCTGGTCCGTCCTCCCCGTCCTGCCGTGGCTCGTGAAGAATGCCCTCCTGACGGGTGATCCGGTTGCCCCATTCTTCTATGGCCGGCTGGGAACGCTGGACTGGGCGGCGGGTATCAGCCAGTCGGCGCAATCCGGAGTGATTCCCAACCTGCTTCCGCGGAGCTGGGGCGCGCGCGCCCATGCCCTCCTGCTCGGCCCGCGGGAGTTCCTGGCCAGCAGTTCATTCGCCGTCCACTCCGCGTTCCTGCTTGGCATGTTGCCCGCGCTGACCTGGCGGTGGGGCGGGCGGGGACCCGGCCTGCGGGCCTGGGTCCTCACCGGGACGGTGGCGGTCCTGGTCCTGGCGCCCGATGGCCGCTACTGGCAGCCATTCGCCCTGCCGCTGGCCGTCCTGGCGGCGGCCCTGCTGGCGAGGTTTGAGTCCGGGGGAACCCCGGTGGCGGCGGCCGTGTTCCGCGGGCTGGCGGGCGTCGCCTTGTGCTTCGGGCCGGCGTACCACGCCATGGACATGCACCGGCTCTTCACGATCTACGGCGTGGCGGCGGGGGTCGAGGATGTGGAAGGGTACCGCGCCCGGGTCCTCCAGCCCAGCCCGTGGTACGCGATTGCCGCGGGGTGGTGCGGCCGCAATGTGCCCGCCGGGGAGCGGATCGCGGTCGTGAGCGATGTCCAGGCTTACGCCTTCGACCGGCCGGCGGTTCATGATTGCGATGCGCCGGGCTCGCGCCGCTGGGTGCCCGAACTGGCCCGGCGGGGCGGAACGCCGGAAGCCTGGGACCGCCAGTTCCGCCAGTGGCGCTCCCGGACCGTCTTCTATATCCGGATCAAGGCCATCGCCGCGGCCCGGTGGGGGGAGGAGTGGGACGAGGCCACGGCCACGGCCTGGGCCCGGTGGTGGAATGCCCGGGCGCGGCTCCTGCTGTTCCGGGGGCAGTGTTCAATCTATGAGCTGGGGCCCCCCGTCACGACCCCGGTACCCCAACAGGACCTCCCCGGGCCGCAGGAGTGGCTCCTGGTCCGTTTCCTTCATGCCGATGGCCCCGTGGCCCGCAAGGCGATCTGGACCCGGGCGCTGGCCGTGGGATTGGAGAGCGCAATGCTGGACGGCGTCCTTGCCGAGCACATGCTCGAGGACGGGAAGGCAGCCGACGCCGCGGAGGCGGCGCGCCGCGCCATCCGGATCGCCCCGACGATCGCCTCCTTCCATGCCTCGTTGGCGCACGCGCTCATCATGCTGAACCGGCCCGCGGAGGCCCGCAAGGCGATCGGCGACCTGCATGCGCTCAATCCCTCCTCCACCGACCTGGCCGGGCTCGAGGACGAACTCACAAAACTGGTACATTGATCCCGCCGTGGCGGACAAATCCTACAAGCTCAGACCCTCCGACTTCGGCTTTCTCTGGGACGAGTGTCCGCGGTGCTTCTACCTCAAGGTGGCCCGTGATGCGCCCCGGCCGCCCGTCCCGTTTCCCCGGATCTTCAACCAGATTGACGAGGCAATGAAGGCTTCGCTTCAGAAGATCCCTTCCGCCGATTGGGCCACCGGAACACCCGCCGGCCGGTTTCACCAGGCTGATGGCTGGGTGCAATCCGTGCCCGTGACCCTGCCGGGCCGGAAGTCCTCGTGCTTCATCCGCGGCATCTTTGACACGGTCCTGGCACTGGACGCCGGTGGGTACGCCGTGGTGGACTTCAAGACCTCGACCATCAGTGACCGGAACGCGGTGAAATATGGTCGTCAGTTGAATGCCTATGCCTTCGCCATGGAGCGACCCGCGCCGGGGGATTATGTGTCCGCCACGCCGGTCAACGCCCTGGGCCTGCTGGTGTACGAGCCCAAGTCCTTCGCGCCGGCGCCGGGCAACCGCGCCGGACTGGCCGGCGAGCTGGCATGGCTTCCCGTCACCAAGAACGACGATACCTTCGTGAAGTTCCTCGACGGCGTCCTCGCCGTCCTGGACCTGGACGAACCGCCGCCGCCGGGCGGCGCCTGCCCCTACTGCCGCTACCGGGAAACTAGCCGGGTGAAGGGGTGGTGACCCGGAACGAGGCCTGACCCGGGCGGCAGGTGCGCCGCGCCCCGTCGGGCAGGATGACCGTGGCAGTTGTGCCCCGCGGGATGTCGACATCGAGCAGGAAGGCGTCGGGCGTCACCTGCCAGGCGACTTCAATCGGGCCGCGGATGGAGTCGTAGCGCGCGGACAGGCTCGACAATTCCGACCCGGCCGCGCCCGGGTGCGGCTGGATCAGGACCTTCTTGAACCCCGGCTCGGCGGGACGGATGCCGGCGAGCCAGCCGAAAATCCACTCGCAGACCGACCCGTAGGCGAAGTGGTTGCGGGAGTTCATCTCGGGACCCGCGGTGTCCGAGTTCCAGAGTTCCCAGATCGTGGTGGCGCCCCGGGCGATCATGTGTCCCCAGGAGGGATAGTCCCGGTTCAGCATCAGGGCGAGGGCCAGGTCGTGCCGCCCGCCGTCGGTGAGCGCGGGAAGGAGGGCGGGAGTGCCGAGGAACCCGGTCGAAAGGTGGGTGCCGCGCGCCTCAATGTCGGCGGCCAGCGCGGCCACGGCCACGGGTCGCTCGGCGGGATCGAAGACGCCGTACCGCAGGGCCAGCGCGTAGAGCGCCTGGGAGCCGTCCTTGATCCGGCCCGTCGTACACCAGGTCTTCCGGAACGCCTCCCGGACCTGCCGGTGGCGCAGAGCCAACCGGTGGGCATCGGCCTTCCGGCCCAGGACCCCGGCCCACCGGGAGGCCAGGTCGCAGGTATTAAGGTGCAGGAGGGTGGCCAGCGCGGTCTTGTCCGTGACGCCGCCCGCCGGGACCCAGTCACCGTAATCGTTGCCGCGGCGGTTGGCCCAGATCCCGTCCGGGTTGTGCTGGATGCAATAGTCGGTGAACCGCCGCATGGGTTCCCAGAACCGGCGCAGGAGCGCCTTGTCGCCGTAGAACTCATAGGCGACCCACGGCACCACCACGCCGGCATCCGCCCAGCCTGGCGCGCCGTCGGCGGGGACGACCCAGTCGGACACCATGGGGGAGACATCGGTGAAGGAGCCGTACTCCTTTTGGGCGTCGGCCATGTCCTGGATGAACTTCGGGAGGAATGCCGAGAGGTCCGCCAGGTAACAGGCGGTCGGGGCGAAGATGTTGGCGTCGCCCATCCACCCCAACCGCTCGTCGCGCTGGGGGCAGTCAGTCAGGACACTGTGCAGATTGCCGCGCAGGCCCCACCGGGTGTTCTCCACCACCTTGTTCACCAGCGGTGAGGCGGTATGGATCTCGCCGACCAGCGGGACATCGGTGTGCAGGACCAGGCCGGTGAGCGTGGTGGCATCGGGCGTGCCGGGGAACCCGGCCATCTCGACGTACCGGAACCCGTGGTAGGTGAACCGGGGCAACCAGGTTTCCCGGCCACCGCCACGCAGGATGTAGGTGTCAGTGGCCTCGGCCCCGCGCAGGTTCTCCGTGTACAGGGTGCCATCGGGGTTGAGAACCTCGCCGTGGCGGAGCCGGACCGTGGTCCCGGCCTGGCCCTGCACCTCCAGCCGGCAGACGCCGACCAGGTTCTGTCCCAGGTCGAAGAGGTGGACGCCGGGGCGGACTTCCCGTACGGAAATTGGCACCAGTTCCTGGGTGACCCGAATCGGGGGATCGGCCTGAAGGTGAAACTGGAGACCGGGAATCGTGTAGGTGGTCGCGTTCGTCCAGCGCGAATCGTCGAACCCGGGCCGGTCCCAGCCGGGCATTTCGAGCCGGGCGTCGTAGACCTCGCCCGGATACGTTTCCGAGGTGAGGATCGGGCCAAACGATGCCTTCCATGATTCGTCCGTGGAAATGGTCACCGCGGATCCCCGGAGACCCTGGACATCCAGCAGGGCATGGAGTTTCACCGGCGGAGAGCCGAAGGAGAACCGCTGGAACCCCTTGCCGGGCATCGGGCCGCCGTACCAGCCGGGGCCGACGATGGCGCCGATGACATTCCGGCCGGGCCGGACCAGGTGGGTGACGTCATGCACCCGGTACTGGAGCCGCTTGCGGTAATCGGTCCACCCCGGCGCGAACCAGTCGTCGCCGACCCGCTCGCCATTGAGCCGCACCTCGACCGCGCCGAGCGCGGACACCAGCAGGCCGGCCCGGGCCACCGGTCTTGCGACCGTGAACTCCTTCCGGAAGAAGGGGCACGGGCCGGGCACCCTGCCGTCCGGCAACCCGATCATCGTGATTTCCGTGGGAGGCGGCATCCCCCGGATGCTACCATGACGAGTCGTGCATTTCGGAGCGTCGTGGTACCCCGAGCACTGGCCCGAGTCGCGCTGGCCGCGCGACCTCGCGTTGATGAAGCGCGCCCACTTTACGGTGGTCCGGATGGGTGAGTTCGCCTGGTCCACCATGGAGCCCGCCGACGGGAGATTCGAGTTCGGCTGGCTCGACCGGGCCGTGGCGCTCTGTGAGCAGGCCGGAATTGACGTGGTGCTGGGGACGCCCACGGCCGCGCCGCCGGCCTGGCTCACCAGCGCGCACCCGGAGACGCTGGCCGTGGGCGAGGACGGCCGCACGGCCATCCACGGGAACCGGTGCCATTATCGCCCGCTCTCCCCGGTCTACCTGCGGTACTGCCGCCGGATCGCGCTGGAAATGGCGAAACGGTATGGCAGGAAGAAATGCGTCATTGGCTGGCAGATTGACAATGAATTCAACCACCAGAGCCATGACGAGGATACCCGCCGGCAGTTCCAGGACTGGCTCAAGGTCAAGTACCGGACGCTGGCCCGGCTGAACGACCGGTGGTCCGGGGCCTATTGGAGCGAGGACTACCAGGACTGGCGGCAGATCGTCATTCCCACCGCTTGGGGCCATAACCCGGGCCTCCGGCTGGAGTGGCAGAGGTTCCACACCACCACCTACCGGCTCTTCCAGAAGGTCCAGATTGACGCGATTCGCCGCCATGCCGACCGCCGCCAGTGGATCACGACGAATCTCATGGGCTGGTTCCCGCTCTTCGATCACTACCAGGTGAGCCGCGACCTGGACCTGGCCTCGTGGGACTCCTACTGGCCCACGGGCACGCCCGATCCGGTGGAGGACGCCCTGCCGCACGACCTGACGCGCGGGTTCAAGCGGAGGAACTTCTGGCTGATCGAGACCCAGCCCTCCAGCGTGAACTGGGCGGAGATCAATACCATGCACGAACCCGGCCGGATCCGCCTGCGCAACTGGCAGGCCGTGGCCCACGGCGCCGACGCCGTCCTCTACTGGCAGTGGCGCAACGCGCTGGGCGGGCAGGAGCAATTGCACGGCTCGCTGGTCGGTCAGGACGGGGAGCCCCGGCCCTGCTTCGACGAGTTGGCGGGGCTGGGGGCCGAGTTCAGGAAGGCGGCGCCCCACCTCAAGGGCACCACCACGGCGGCCGAGGTTGCACTGGTCAACTGCTACGATTCCCGCTGGGCCGTGGGGTTCCAGCGGCACCACAAGGACTATGACTGGGTCCGGCATTTCCGTGAGCACTATGCGCCGTTCTTCAACCGGCAGGTGGGCGTCGAGGTGCTCTCGTCCCTGGTGGCCCCGGACCGGCACAAGCTCGTGGTGGCGCCGGCGCTGTGGCTCCTGCATGAGACCACCGCGAAGAATCTGGCCGGGTTTGTCGAGCGGGGTGGTCACCTGGTTCTGACCACCCGGACCGGCGCCAAGGACGCGGAGAACGCACTGTTCCCGGCCCTTCCGCCGGGGCCGCTGGCTGCGCTGGCCGGGGTGGCGGTGGAGGATGTGTACCCCCAGACCGCTCCCGTGGAAGTGACCGGCCGGTTCAAGGGGCGGGCCAAAATCTGGGTGGAGCGGCTCCGGGTGGCGAAGGGAACCGAAGTGCTGGCCCGGTTCGGGGCGGGATGCGATTGGGTCAAGGGCCGCGCCGCGGTGACCCGCCGGCGGTCCGGCCGGGGGTCGGTCACAACGCTGGCCGGCTGGTTCGAGCCGCCCCTGCTCGACGCCGTCCTGGCGGACGTCATGAAGGCGGCCGGGGTGCGGCCGCGGTTCAGCGGGCCGCCCGGCGTGGAATTCTCCGTCCGGACCGACGGCCGCGGGCGGGAGGTCGTGATCGTCATGAATCATTCCGAGAAGGCCGTGCGGTTGCGGCCCGTTCCCGGCCGGGCCCTGCTGGCGGCCCGGCCCCGGGGACCGTGGACGCTGGCCGCGCGTGATGTCGAGGTGTTCGCCTGAAGACCACCCGCCGGGCGCCGGCCCTCTCCATCGTGGTCCCGGCGTACAACGAGGCCGCGCGGATCACGGAAACCGCGGGCCGGCTGGCGAAGTATTTCCGCCGCAGGCGGCTGGCGTTCGAGGTCATCCTGGTCAACGACGGGAGCCGGGACACCACCGGCGCCGAGATCGTCCGGTTGGCCCGCCGGTGGCCGGAAGTGAAGGCGCTGTCGTACCCCGCCAATCGTGGCAAGGGACACGCCCTGCGGAAGGGTATTCTGGCGTCCCGCGGCGCTCGGGTTCTCTTCCTGGATGCCGACCTGTCCACCAAGCCGGAGGAGTGGCCCAAGTTGGAACGGGCGTTGGCGCACGGCGCCGACCTGGCGATCGGGTCGCGCAAGATGCGTGGGGCGATGCTCGTCCGGCGCCAGCCCTGGTGGCGCGAGCGGCTGGGCAAGGTGTTTACCTGGCTGGTCCGGCGCCTCCTGGTGCGCGTCAGCGATGCGACATGCGGGTTCAAGGCCTTCACCGGTGCGGCCGCCCGCGACCTCTTTTCCCGGTCGCGGCTGGATGACTGGTCGTTCGATGCCGAGGTGCTCTACCTGGCCGAGCGGTCGGGGTACCGGATCACCGAGGTGCCGGTGGTGTGGAAGGACAACCCCAACTCCAAGGTCCGGATCGTGGGCGCGGCCGTGGGCTCCCTGCTCGGGCTGGTGCGGATCAGGCTGAACGATGCCCTGGGCCGGTACGGGCGGCGGCGTGGCTGATCGGACGGCCGGGCGGCTGGTCGTGGCGTTCACGGCGCTGGCAGCCCTGCTCTGCTGTCTGGGGCTGGGCCGGCCGTCGCTCTGGATTGACGAAGCCCACTCCTTTGAGTTTTCCGCCCTGCCTTCGGTGCCGCTGGTCGTCCTGAACGCCGCCGCCCGCGACGCGTACCCCCCGTTCTATTTCATTCTCCTGCACGGCTGGATGCAGGTGGCGGGGACCGAGGTCTGGATGAGGATGTTCTCGGTGCTCTGCCATCTTGCGTCCATCCCCTTGGTGTTTGTCGTAGGCCGCCAACTGCTTTCCCTTGAGGCGGGCGTGGCCGCGGCCGGCCTGCTGGCCCTGAATCCCTTCCATCTGGCCTTCGCCCGGGAGGTCCGGATGTACTCCCTCCTGGAATTGCTGGCCCTGGTCTCGCTGTGGGGGCTCACCGCGTGGCTGCGCGATGGGTCACGCCGCGGCCGGCAGGTGTGGGTGGCCGCCACCGTGGCGCTGGCGTATACGCACTTCATGGCCGTGCTGGTTCCGGCGGCCCAGGCCCTCTTCGTGGTGGCCGGCGGCTGGGGCGGCCCGAACGCGCGGGTCCGCGCGCACGGGTTCGCCCGCCGGGCGGCGGTCGCCGCACTCTGCTTCCTGCCGTGGGCGCCGCTGTTCCTGAAGGCGGTCGTCACCACCGGGGGATACGGGGCCGAGGCGCCGGCGGGGGATTTGGCGCGCAACTTCCTCGGGACCCTGGGGGCGGGGTTCGGGCAGGCGCCGTGGCTCATCGCGCTGGCCGCGGCCGGAACGGCGCTCGTGGCCCTGTCCGGTGCGCTGGCCCTGCCCGATGGTCCCGTGCGCCGGATCGTGCTGCTCTCCGCCCTCCTCCCGCCCGTCGTGGAGCTGGCGGCCGGGGCGATGGGGAAACCCGTGTTCGGCGAGCGGACGCTCATCACGGCGACACCAGCGTGGCTCCTGCTGGCCGCCGCCGCCCTGGTCCGTGCGCCCCGCTGGCAGGCCGGATGCGCCGCCACGCTGACGGGCGTGCTCTCCGGGCTGGGGATCGCCCATGTGCTTGTCTGGTCACTCGGCTCGGCCCCGGCCCACCGCGAGGCGCTGGCCACGATTCTGGCGCAGGCCCGGACCGGTGATGCGATCGTCCACTCGGCCACGACCACCTACCATGCGGTCCACGAGTACTACCTGCCCCGATCCCGCGCCGTGGTGCCGGACTTCCTGCTCGAACCGCAGGGGGAGTTCCGGGGCGGCCGGCTGGGGATCTGGTTCCGGGACCGGTGGCGCGCCGCCCGGGCCCGGCTGGATCCGGCCGGCGTCCTGCACACGGGCGTGGACCCGAACCGGATCGCGGAACGGGTGTTTCTCGGGCGGGGATACCGCCGGGTCTGGTACCTCCACACCGACCGGGAGGGGGCCCGCCGCCAGTGGCTGTTGATTCCCGCCGTCTTCGGCGATCCGCGACCGGAGAAGGTCCGGGAGATCCCATGGGTCTGCCATGAACTCGTTGCACGCAGGTATCGGCCGGCCGGGACGCCCGTGCGGTGGCCCGGGCTGGTGGTTGAGGAATACGTCCGGCGATGAGCCGACCGGCGTTCGAGCGGGTCCTGGTGCTGTCGGTGTCTGCCGGCGCGGGGCACCTGCGCGCCGCCGACGCGGTGGCAGCCGGCCTCAAGCAGGAGGGCGTGGCCCTCGCAGTGACGCACCTGGACATCCTGAAGCACTCCTCGGCCCTGATGCGCAACCTCTACGCCCGGACCTACATCAAGTTGGCCTCGGTGGCCCCCGACCTGCTCGGCTGGGTGTATGACCGGTCCGACCGGCCCTGGAAGTTCCTGCGCCGGCGGACGGCCTTTGACCGGGCCAACCTCGGTGGCATGATCGCCGCGGTGGAGGCGGCCCGGCCTGACCTCGTGGTCTGCACCCACTTCACGCCCGCCGAGGTCTGCTCCTGGCTCAAGGCGCGCGGCCGCCTGCGTGCGCCGCTGGCGGTGGTGGTTACTGACTTCGACGCTCACGGCATGTGGCTGGTGCCCCGGGTGGACCGGTACTATGTCGCGCTGGACGAGACGAAAGAATATTTGGCGCGGGTGCACGTGCCTGCCGCACGCATCCGCGTCACCGGCATTCCGATTGACCCGGTCTTCGCATTGAACAAGGACCGTGCCCTCATGCGGCGCCGGCATGGCCTGCACCCGCGCCATCCCGCGATCATCGTTTCGGCCGGAGGATTCGGGGTCGGGCCGGTGGAGGCCCTCCTGAAATCCCTGCGGGGCCTGCGGCACCCGGCGCAGGTCATCGCCCTGTGCGGCCGCAACGATGCCTTGCGCCGGAAGCTGGCCCCACTGGGCCGAGCCGCCGGAGCGGTGACATTCCACATCATGGGCTTTACCGATCGGATGGACGAACTGATGTCCGCGTCCGACCTGGTCCTGGGCAAGCCGGGGGGACTCACGACCTCCGAGGCTCTCGCGAAGGGGCTGGGCATGGTGATCGTGAACCCGATTCCCGGGCAGGAAGAGCGCAATGCCGACCACCTGCTGGAGGCCGGCGCCGCCATCCGGTGCAACAACCCGCCCGTGCTGGCGTGGAAACTCGACCGCCTGCTCGGCGATCCCGCCCGGCTCGCCTCCCTGCGGCGCAACGCCCGCCGCCTCGGCCGCCCCCACGCCGCCCGCACCATCGCCCGGGACCTCGCCACCCTCCGCTAGGACCGGATTCCGTAAGATGGGAGGGATGGTACGCGCCACCCTGTCCCGGCTTTCGTGGTTGTGCCTGCTGGCGTTGGCGGCGTTCCTGCCGCTGGTGTTCGCCAACCGGACGGATGACACCGTCCGGACCATCCAGTGGTCCTGTCTGTGGACTTTCGGGATTCTGGGGTGGGCCAGCGCCTGGGCGGCGGGGGAACTGCCGCGCCTTCAGGGGACGCCAGTGGGGCCCCCGCTCGCGGGCGTGGCGGTCGCCATGGCTCTCCTGCCCTTCGTCGGTTTCCGGCGCACGACCGGGTGTTCCGATGCCCTCGGTGTCCTGGCCGGGGTCGGGGTGGCGCTCCTGGCTGCGCGGTGGTTGGGTACCCCGGGCCGCCGCCGCGCGGTGGGTGCGGCGCTCGTCTTTTCCGCCTCGGCCGTGGCCGCCTACGGCTACATCCAGTACCTGGGATTTGACTCCCAGCGGTGGGCGTACCAGTTCGGCGGGAGTCGGCCGTTCTCCACGCTGGGCAATCCCAACTTCCTGGCCGGTCACTTCGCCGCGCTCCTGCCCTGGGCCGTGGCCGCTTTTCTGGCCGCGTCCGATCCGTTCGCCAAATCCGGCTGGCTGGTGGTCGCATTTTCCTGGGGCCTCCTGGTGATCGTCGCCCAGACCCGAGGGGCGTGGATTGCCTCGACGGTCTCCCTCGCCTTTCTTTTCCGCAACGAATGGAAATCAGGCCGCGCCTGGATGGCCTCCCAGCGGGCGTGGCTGGCGGGTCTTGCCCTGCTGATCACCGCGGCCGGGATAGGGGCGGTAGCCGCAAACCCGGAGCTCGCGGTTCGGATCGCCAACCTGGTCCCCCGCGAATTCGGCGAAGTGGCCAAGCGGTGGACCGCGCTGGGAGCGGGGCTCTATGCCTGGCGGGACCGGCCGCTCACGGGGATGGGGCCGGGCTGTTTCAAGCACGCCTTCGGTCGGTACATGGCCGGTGCGATGCCGGGAAGCGAACAGCGGATGTTCGTCCACACCTACTCGGAGGAGTTCGCCCACAACGACTTCCTGCAATGGCTCGCCGAGAACGGGGTCGTGGGATTCGGCCTCCTGGTCTGGCTCCTGGTTGCGGTGGTGGCGGCCCTGCGCCGCGCCCCGGCGTCCCGCCAGTCGCTGGCCGCCAGCCTCCTGGCGTGCGGCATCGCCCTGGGTGTGCATGGCTCGGCCAACCTGCCGCTCCACATCGCGCCCACCGCGTTCCTGTTCTGGCTTGGCATCGGGCTGGCGGCGGCCCTGTCTCGCCGCACGCC
>JAHFSL010000010.1:11486-17093 GCA_023265785.1 Candidatus Coatesiibacteriota bacterium
TGGCAGGCGGCGACCCGGCCCCGTGGCGCGTGGCACCTGCAGGCGTTGTGGCGGTGGTCGCGGGCATGCTGGGGGGGATGATGTTCCTCACGAGTTTCTATGCGCGGCTGGGCAAGGACTACTTGAATTTCCAGTCCTGGCGGTCCGCGCAGGGCGCCTGGGAGATGGCGGCCCGCACCGATTGGGACGACCGCCGGGAGGCGTTCTATGTCGCTTCCATGATGTTCCAGACCGGAAAGCATGCGGATTCGGTCCCAATCTTCGAGCGGGAGATCGCCCGCAATCCGTATTACATGGATGGATTCGCCAATCTGGGGTCCGCGCTGGGGGCATTGAGCGCCGAGGCCGCCCAGCATGGCGACCGGAAGAGCTCGGCGGCGTACCTGGAACAGGCCAAGGCGCGGCTCACCCGGGCCATCGAATTGAACCCCGCCTATGCCGAAGCGTACGCCAACCTGGGCGTGGCCTTCCTGCAGGAGAAGAAGCGGCTGGACGCCGCGGATGCCTTTCACAAGGCGCTCGCCCTGGAGCCGGGCATGGCGCTCGCCGAGAGTGGGCTGGCCCAGGCGACGGGGAAGCCGGGGGGCGGGCTGTGAGGCTGAAGGCGGTCATCTTCGATTTTGATGGCGTGATCCTGGATACCGAGGCGGCCGAGTTCGCGTCTTGGAGCGACCTGTACCGGGAGCACGGCGTGGCCCTTCGGTTCGAGGACTGGGTCGTCTGCGTGGGCTCAGCGGGACTCTTTGATCCCGTGGGGCACCTGGACGGGCTCACCGGAACCACGCATGACCGGGCCGCGGTCGTGGAGCGGTTCCGGGCGATCAACCGGCCGCGGCTGGACGGCCTGCCGGTCCTGCCGGGCGTCCTCGGAATCCTGGATGAGGCCGCGTCGCTTGGGCTGGCGACCGCCATCGCCTCCTCCTCGCCGCCGGACTGGGTCGAGGGGCACTTGGGGCGGCTGGGCCTGCGGAACCGGTTCGGGGTCGTCAGCACGCGGACGGACGGCGTCCCGGCCAAGCCCGCGCCGGACATCTACCTGCGGGCGCTGGCCCGGCTGGGACTCGCCGCCGGCGAGGCGGTCGCGCTGGAGGACTCGATGAACGGCATCGCGGGCGCCAAGGCCGCCGGATTGTATTGTGTCGCGATTCCCAACGGGGTGACGGCGCGGCTGGACCTCACCCGTGCTGACCGGCGGGTGGGGAGCCTTGTCGAGCTGTCGCTGGGCGACCTGGGGCGAACGGTCTTCAACGGGGCCGCGCGATGAGCCGTCTGCCGGGCGGGGGCCAGGCGCGGTGGATCGCCCCCAGGGCGCTTGACGGCGCCGTGCTCGAGGCCGTGGATTCCGTCCGGATCGTGGACACCCACGAGCACCTGGACGAGGAGGCGGTGCGGCTCACCCAGCCCAACACCCTCACGAAGTTCTTCATGTACTACTCGTTTTGCGACGTGGCCTCCGCGGGGATGACGGGGGAGGAGTCCGCGCTCTTCTGGAAGGCCGGCGTCTCCGGCGAGGACCAGTGGCGGGCCTTGCGCCGCGCCTGGCCGCTGGCCAAGCACACCGGGTTCTGCCGTGCCATCACGCTGTCCATCAAGGAGCTCTACGGAATTGACGACCTGCGCGACGACACCATCAAGCCGCTCCTGCGGGAGGTGGCCCGGCGGAACAAGCCCGGCGTGCTGGAGTGGATGTTGCGCGAGAAATCCGGAATTGAGTGCGCGCTGGTCAACGCCAATGATCCCGGCGACCTGGCCCGACGGACCGGCACCCCGGGTCTTTTTCTCTTCGATCTGGCCGTCTCGGACTTCTGCCATGACACACTCAAGGTGGCGTCCTATGAGCAGGCAACGGGGGTGGACTGCGGGACGCTCGCGGGCTGGAAGCGGATGATGGACTGGTACTTCCGCCGATGGGGAAACCAGGTCGTGGCGATCAAGAATGTCTGCGCCTACTGGCGGGTTCTGAAGTTCGAGGAGGTGTCCGAAGCCACGGCGGCGAGGCTGTACGGCAAGTGGCAGGGGAGGAAGAACAGGGCGACGAAGCCGGAGATGAAGGCGGTTCAGGACTACATGTTCCACTGGTGCGTCCAGCGGGCCACCGACCTTAACCTGCCCGTGAAACTCCATGCCGGGTACCATTCCGGGAACGACTACATGGACATGTCCCTGTTCCAGGTCAAGGACCTCCAGAACATGTTCCGCAAGTACCGGGCGAAGTTCGACATCTTCCACCTCTCCTATCCAGAATGGACCGACCTGGTGGCGCTGGCCAAGCACTACACCAATGTCTGGCCCAACCTGTGCTGGGCGTGGATCATTGATCCGGAGGCCTCGCTGGCGTTCTGCCGGCAGGCGCTCCACGCCCTGCCGCTCAACCGGGTGCTGGGGTTCGGCGGCGACTACGGGTTCGCCGACGTCGTCTACGGCCACTCGCGGATCGCCCGCGACGGGATCGCGCTGGTCCTGACCGAGGCGGTCCGGACCGGCCGGCTCACCCGCGCGGACGCCGCCCTCGCCGCGCGCCGGTGGCTGCGCGACAACGCGATGGACCTGTACCGGATCGAGGAGAAGCGGGCGGCGCAGGCCCAGGGCCAGCCCGCCCCGATCAAGAACCCGCCCGCCAAAAAGTGACGGCCGCCGCCTCCCGCCTGCGGCGCCTCGTTCCCCTCTGGTTGCTGTTCGCGGTGCCGCTCGCCGTTCTCATGGCGGCCAACGACTATGTTATCCAGCCCAAGTGGAATGCCGTGCACATTGCGGGCTGGAGCCTGGTCGCGTTCGTGGCCGTCATGCCCGCGCTTCACCCGGTTCCGCGCCATCCGATTCTTCCCGCGCTTGGCGCGTGGCTGTTCTTCCTGGCGCTTGGAGTCGGTTCCGCACCAAATCCCTGGCAAGCCATGCGCCTTTCCCTGGAGCAGGGGGCGCTGCTGGCAATCGTGATGCTTGCCGCGGGGGGCACGCCGGATCTGGGGCGGGCGCTGGTGGCCTGTGCCGGTTCCATCGTGGCCCAGGCGTATGTGGCCTTTGAACAGGCCCGGGGCAACTGGATCGTGGGGCACGGGGAGCAGTTTGGCGCCGGCCGGATTTACGCCACGCTGGGCAACCCGTCCTTCTTCGGGGTCTACCTCGCGCCCGTGGCGGTCTGGCTGGGATGCGGTGGCTGGTTCGCCGCACGCGACCGGGCGTGGGTTCGCGCCGGCTGGATGGCGGCGGCCTGTGCGGCCGCCGTCGTGATGCTCTGGCGGGCCGAAGTCATGGACGGGTGGGCCGGGCTCGCCCTGGCGACGGCCGTGTGCGCGTGGCTGGTTCACGCCCGTGGCCACTCCTCTCCCTTCCGGTCCCTGGGGGTCGCGGCGGCGGTTCTGGCGGCGGGCATCGTGGTCACCGCTTTCGCGCTGGCGCCGCTCCTGCACGATCGGTTGGACTATCTCCGGGTGAAGGCGTTTTCGTGGCACGCTGCCGCCTGGCTGTGGCGGGACGCCCCGGTGCTCGGGTCGGGCCCGGGAAGTTTCCAGACGCTCGCCCCCCAGATGATGGCCCGCGTACATGCACTGTGGACTGGCACCTGGGGTGTCCGCGAGACGCTGGTGGCGCCCCACGACGAGGCGTTCGCGCACCAGGACTTCCTCCAGATGCTGGCCGAGGGCGGCACCGTGGGGTACGGGATCTGGTGCTGGCTGGTGGTAATCGCGGTCCGGATCGGGTGGCGGGCGGTGCGCGCGGGGGACCGGGACCGGATCGCCTTCCTCGGCGGGCTGGCGGCCTTCCTCCCGACCATGGCCCTCCATTTTCCGCTCCATCTGGCGCCCTCCGCCCTCGTCTTCTGGCTGGGGCTTGGCTGGGCCGCGTCCGTCCCGCCGACCGGGGGCGGGCGCCCGATCCCGGCTGGCGGCCGCGCCGGGCTTGTCGTCGTTTTCCTCTCTGTGTGCATCTTGGCGACGCGCGCCCTGACCGTCAATGTGCTGACCGGCGAGGGATACCGCCTCCTGCGGGGCGGGGCGCCCCAACTTGCGGTGCCGATGTTCCGGCGGGCCGAGGCCCTCGACGCCCACAACTTCGAGGAACGGTTCTACGCGGGGGCGGCCTTCCAGGCGGTCCACGATGAGGATGCGGCGATCGTGTCGTACGGGGCGGCGATCGCGCTCTATCCCGGGATGGTGGGTGCCCGGTACAACCTGGGCAACGTGTACTTCGGCCGCCGCGACTACGGCACCGCCGTCCGGATCTACCGGGAGACGCTGGCCATTGACCCGACCCATCTGGACGCGATCAACAACCTGGGGAACTCGCTCGCGCTGGCCGGACACTACGACGAGGCGCGGTCGTGGTACCTGCGCGCGCTGTCGCTCCGCCCCGACTACCCCGAAGGGCTGTACAATCTCGCGGTGAATGCCTGGCGCCGGGGGGACCGCAGGGACGCCCGCAAATGGCTGACCCGGGCGCTGGCCGCGGACCCCGCGTACCCGCCCGCCCGTGAATTCGCCGCGACGATGGGACTGCCCATCCGGTGAAGGCCGCGGCGGTCCTCTCCATTCTGGTGGTGCTCGCGCGTCCCGCGGCCGCGGTCACCGCCCCGGCGGGGGCGTCCGCCACGCCGCTGGCGGGGTCGGCGACACTGGCGGGCGAATCCGCGTTTGGCACCGGCTGGATGGTGAATGCGGGCTACTTCTTCAAGGACACCATGTTTTACAGCGGTGGGCGGGGGGGCCTGCATGCCAGCGTGGGGAAGATGGTGGCCCTCCCCTACGGGCTGGGGCTATGGACCGGGGCCGGGACCATGCAGTCGCGGGGAATCTACGACAGCACCCTGGCGGACGGCGCACGCTACCGCACAGCCTTCGACCTCACGGTGGCGTACGCGGACCTGGGGATTGCCACGCCGTTCACCCCGTTCCCCATCGGGGTCGTGGTGTACCGGCAGGCGGGCACACTGGACGACACCGGGCTGACCGGTCCGCAGGCGGGCCGGGCGCTGGCGGCGCGTGACCGGGGCTGGGGGATCGGGCTGGATGTTCACCTCCTGTTTGAGTGGTTCCTGCGGGAGCGGCGCGGCCGGAGTCGGGGACCGGCGCTGGTGATCGGGTACGAGGGATTCATGGACCTGTCGGCGCGGACCGTGGCCGCGACCGACGCGGCGGGCGGGCGGGTCGAGCACCGGCTGTGGAAGCCGCTCAAAGGCGAGAGCCTCCGCGGCGGGCTGGAATGGGAGTTCTAGGGGTCATGGAAGTGCGCCGAGCGAAAGCGGGCTTCTATCGCGCATGCGATCGGCGCCGCGGAGCCGCCCGGCTACGCCGGGCGCGTAGCGGCATTCGAGGGAGGCGCGGACAAACCTGATCAATGTCAGGTTCTAACAGGAGGGCCAATTGATGAAAAGGAAGTGCAAGCCTGGAGGGACATTATCATGACGAACACCGTCACGGTGATTGGGCTCGTGAAGCTGCTGACCCTGAAAGGGATCATCAACGATGAGGAGGTTCTCAAGGCGGTTGAGGAAACCAAGGCGGAGCTGTCCCAACGCCCACCCGGTTGACCTCTCTCCAGCGCGCCGCGCTCGCAATGGTCCTGCTGGCCGCGGCGGGCCTGCGGCTGTGGCGGTTGGGCGAGCCCAAGCCC
>JAHFSL010000210.1:0-4060 GCA_023265785.1 Candidatus Coatesiibacteriota bacterium
CTACGGATTATATATGGTTTAAGCATGGATCGAATTGGGTACAATGGGGCCGGTTATGCGCCTCCTTCCGAGTGCCAGCCGCCGTCGCGTCGCCGCCCGCGTTGCCTGCGTCGCCGTCCTCCTCGCGCTCGCTTCGACGCGTGCGCTCGCACTCCAGATTTCCAATGCCGCGGTGGCGCCCGGCACGGTCGTGCCCGTGGGCACCGTGGTGACGCTCACCTTCACGGTGACGGGGAACTGGCATCCCCTGCACAACCTCAAGATGATCAAGACGATTGAGGGTGCCGTGTGTTCCCAGGAATTCCCCCTCACGCCGTACAGCGGGTACGTCCGGATTTCCGCGACGGATCCGTTGGTGATCGCCTCCACCCCGGCCGGATTCCCCGCGACCAGTCTTGATTTCGGTGGGAGTGTTGGCGCAAGCTTTATGGTGACCTGTTCCTTCACGGCAACGCAGTCGGGGACCGTCAATTTCTCGGTGCGCGTGTACGACGGGTACGGGGCAGGCGCCGATGAGGGGTGCCTGACCACGCCGGACACCGGGTGCGAGCTGGCGTTCGATCCGGATGGCATCTTTGACATCAATACCTGCTCGATCCTGTCCGTGCCGCTGACGATCACCTCGTCGCTCACCGGCCATGCCGTCCTGCGGCGGACCAGTGCCGGGGCGCGGCCCGCCGGGACGGTGTACGTGGAGGATTCACTCGAGGTCCTGATGTCGGCCACCAACACCGGGTCCGGACCCTTCAATATCCAGTATGCCGTCTCGGGCACGGCGAACACCGCCTCCACGGCCGGGACGGTCGCCACCGGCGCGCCCGCGTTCCCGATCGCCCTCGGGGCCACTCCGGGGCCGGGGAACGACACGGCGATGGTCTGGTCCTACACCGTGGCGGCCAACGCGGGGTCCGGCGGCGTCCTCCAGTTCCGGACCAGCGCCGAGGGCGTGTCCGCCGTCACCAACATCTTCACCGTGGACGCGGCGCCGCTGACGATCACCACGACGGTCTTCATTGACCCCGATGAACTCGGACCGTTGCCCAAGGCGCCCGCCGCGAATACGTGGGTCTTCGCCGATGATGAGGTCTGGGTGGTGGCCACGGTGACCAATGCCAGCAACCTCTACGATTACACCGTGGACCCCATCATGACTCCCTCGGCCGGTCTCGTGGAGACCGTGGCGCGGACGCTGCCCGGTCCCCAGCCGCTCGGTGTCTCACCGGCGTCGGTCAGTTTCACCTGGCGGTACAAGATTGACCGGTCGCCGGGCGCTGCCTACCAGCAGTGCTTCCATCCCGACGCGACCAGGCCGCCCGACATGACCTGGGACATCCGGGTCCGCGGCGTCAGCCGGACCGCTGCGCTCCCGGTGCTCAGGAATTCATCGAGCGGGACCGAGCCGGTGACCTTCATCCGCCAGGCGCCCGCGGTGGTGGATTTCGGCTCCACCTTCACCGCGACGATCTTCGTGACCAACACCTCCGGGGCCACCATCACGCTCGACGGCTCCGCCACCGTCTGGATGGAGCCCGATCCGGCGGTCGGCGCCAAGTTGGCCATCGTCTCCGGTCCCGTGCCGTCGGGAAGCCTGTCATACACTCCCGGTCAGACGAGGGCCTACCTGTACGAGTACCAGGCGACCGCCGGCGGGACCCAAAGCCTGCACGGCGGCATCTTCTACGCCAACGCCGCGAGCCAGGCCAATCCGTGCATTGACCTCGACCTGGGGAACGTCCAGATCGTTCCGCCGTGCCCGTTCACGGCGACTCTGACAACGAGCAAGGCCACGGTGAACAGCGGGGAGCTGTACACGGTGTCGCTGGCCATCACGAACACGACGACCTGTGACAGCACCCTGTATGCCTCATCCATCTTCCTGGCACAGAATCCCCAATTGAACACGCTCGTGAGTCCGACCTTCACGGTCACAGGTGGGTGTACGGGCCCGGGCGTGTTCCCCTGTAACCTGGCGTCCGGCGCGACCGCCACCTTCGTGTGGTGGGCCCGGCCGCAGGCCCTCAATTCGTGCGGCGCGCAGGACTGGTCCGGCACGATGGCCGGCACCTGGGGGGGCACCTGCACGGCCGCCGGCGCCTTCGCGCGGCCGTATACGGCGAGCCCCGTCACGATCAGGGAGCGGGGGACCTTGGCGGACCCGGGATCGCTGGGTGTTTCGGTGACGACCGCCACGGGCGTCATCGAGGGCGGCAAGGTCAGGGTCATGTTGACGGTGGACCCGGTGGGACAGAACAGCGTGACCAGCTTCATGGCCGCCATCACGGTGCACACCTCAACGCCCGACATGGTCATCACCCCCGGTCTTGTCCCCGTCCCCGCATTCCCGTTCTCGCTCACCGGATGTGGCACCTGCACCAATGGATCGTCCTGTCCGGCCAAGCGGGCGACCTTTACCTGGGACTACACGGCCGCCTCCAAGGGCACCGGCGCCGGGTTTGTCTGGTTCACGCTCACGGCGAGCGGCAATGATTACTTCGACGGCACCCCCGCCTCGGCCAGCATCGTCACGACCCCGGTCAAGGTCCTGCGGGCCTCCACGCTCTGGGTGGACGCCGAGATCAACCCGGTGCCGGGCACCTGCATGTTCGACGTGGACATGACGGTTCAGGCGCTGGGGGACACCAATGTCGCCCTCACGTCGATCGGCATTGCTGCGATGAGTGCCACAAGCATCCTGCCGGCCGGACCCGTTCCCGCTCCTGCCGTGGTGTCCCCAGCGGGATTTACCGACTTCATCTGGACCTACAGCCCCGTGGGGACCGGTAGCACGGTGAACTTCACGGTGAGCGCGGTTGGGACCGAGATCATGCTGGGAGGCGGGCGGTATGCGGCCGCAGACACCACTGCCGCGCCCGAGGTCATTACCGCTCCCGCATTGTCCGCGAGCGCCTGGCTGAGCCGGTCGTTGGCGAGCAACCTCCCGGGCCAGACCGTCCTGCTCACCCTCAAGGTTGCGAACATCGGCACCCTGCCCGTGGCCGGACCGGTCAGCGCCACGGCGTGGCTCGGCGGCGTTCCCGCCTGCGGAACAGCGCCGGCGAGTCCGCCGGGGCTCCTCGCGTCGGCGGCCTACGACCCCGCCGTCGGGCTGGACGGATGTGGAAATGCCCAGACCTTCATCTGGTCGTGGACCCTGTCCACGGCGGGAGCGGGCACGTTGCGATTCAGCGCGTCCGTCACGATGGGCGCACTCTCCGCTTTGGCCTACACCGGGTGTCTCACCATCCTGCCCCGACCCCCGCTGGCCGTGTCCATCCTGGCCGCGCCGGCGTACGCGCTGGCCGGCCGGGCCTTCTCGGTCACGCTCCTTCTGGAAAATTCCGGGTCCACGCCGCTCCGGGTCACGCCCGCCAGCGCCCTGCTGGCTACGGCGTATGCGGGCCTCACCGTCCAGCCGCCGGCCTCCCTGGCGTCGTTCACCGTCCCCGCCGGCTCGTCCATTACCGTCCTGGCCGTGGTCAAGGTGGCGGCCAATGTGGCCGCCGGTGACGCGCAGGTGTCGCTCGTGGCCGCTCCGTTCGCCGTTGTTGACCTCACGGTGGGCGGGACGGTCGCCTCGTCCGTCTCCACCGCGGGGCGGACGGTCAAGGTCCTCCTGTTGGAGCCGCGGTACGACCTGCTGGCCAACCCGTTCAACCCGCTGGCAGGCAGCCTCCCCGTTCACTTCGTGAATCCCGGGGGCGGGGCGATCACGATTCGCGCGTACAACATGGCCGGCGAGCCGGTGGCGACAATCCTGGATGACCCGGCCGGTCCGGAGGAGGGCGTGAAGATCTGGAACGGCAAGAACGCCGAGGGCCAGGTCATCGCCGCCGGAATCTACCTCATCCGGTTTGAAAGCGGCGGGCTCAAGGTCACGAAGAAGCTCGCGGTGGTGAAGTAGTTCCATTCCCGGTGCGGCGGGCCGAAGGGCAGGCCGTCCCATGACGTCATCCCCCCCCGGTGCTACAACAGAGAGAGAGGGAGTGGCAGGGCGAAGGAGGGGACGAATGCCCGAACGCGCGCGCCGGCTGGGGTGGGTCCCGGGAGCCCTTGTCCTGGC
>JAHFSL010000210.1:4160-5324 GCA_023265785.1 Candidatus Coatesiibacteriota bacterium
GGCCCCCTGCCGGACGGCGGGTACGCCTGTCCGGGCGTGCCGGGATTCCCGAGCCCGCCGCCCCCCGCGGATATTACGGGCCTGTTCTGCGACGGGAATGACGATAACGATCCCTTGCGGGGATTCTGGACCGGCCAGTACTGGCTTTACCCGATGAAATACTCCTCCCAGCCCTGCCCGGTGGGCTCGACGAACACCTACTATCCAACCAGCCAGCAGATGCAGGTCAGCCTGGTCTCGGCGGACAGCGTTCGCGGATTTGACTACAACGGGTACGAGCTGGATGCCGACAGTGTCGAGGAATTCGATCCCGGGGCGGGCTGGTCGGGTCCGGGCAACAAGGCGGACATCCCCACGCCGCGCAAACGGCTCGGGCTGGCGACCGACGGCGTCTTCATCTGGGCCGTGGGTGGGAGCGTGGGCGGGACCCAGGTTTCGGACGCCGTGGAACGATACACCCCGGCGACTGACACCTGGACGACCAAGGCGGGGCTCCCGCTAGCACTGGCCCCCCTGCCGACGCCGCGCGAGGGACTTGGGCTGGCGGAAGTCGCCGGCAAGGTGTATGCCGCGGGGGGATTGAGCGGGACGATCGTCCTGGACACGCTGGAGGTGTACGACGAGGTGAGCGATACCTGGTCCACGCTGGCCCCGCCGATGCCCACCCCCCGGTACGGGCTGGCGCTGGTTGCGGCCGGGGGAAAACTGTACGCGATCGGTGGGTTCGGCAAGGACCTTCTGCCGTCCGGCGCGGTGGAGGAATATACACCCGGTGGTGGCTGGGCCACGGTGTCCAGTGCCGGATTCACCCCGCGCGGGGAGGTCGCGGCGACGCTGGGTGCTGACGGGAATATCTATGTCTCGGGCGGGTGGGACGGGGACAGCGACCCGCTCGCCGGGCCCTTATATTATTCGCCCCTCTATTCCACGGTCGTTGAATCGTATGCGCCACCGCCGGTGGATACCTGGACGACCCAGCCATCCCTGCCGGTCTGGATGGGCGGCCACACGATCGCGGATGTCGGCGGTCACCTGTATGCCGCGGGGGGATACACCATGGGGTGGTGGTCGTCCTTCCTGAACGGGATGCCCGGCTGGCAGGAAACCCCCATTGCGGACGCCTATGACTTCGACGAGTCCTCGCCGGGCTGGGCGGGCGCCATC
>JAHFSL010000211.1 GCA_023265785.1 Candidatus Coatesiibacteriota bacterium
TCACCCTGTCCCGCGTGACCTACGACGTCGCCACCGCCCAGCGCAAGATTCGCGAGGCGGGCCTGCCCGGCATCCTCGCGGACCGGCTGGAATCGGGGAGCTGACGGGTCCGTTTCTTTTCCTCGCCGTGTTCGGCGCGGCGCTGGCACGGATGGCGCCGGGCCTGGCGCTGGAAGACTCCGGTGAGTTCGCCACCGCCGCGGCCACCCTGACCCTGACCCACCCCCCGGGTTACCCGCTGTACCTCCTGCTGGGCCGGCTGGCCCTCTGCCTGCCGGCCGGCAATCCCGCCTACCGCCTCTCCCTGCTGTCGGCGGCCGCAACGGGAATCGCCGCCGTGTCCGTGGCCGCGGCGGCGCGGCTGGCGGGAGGTGCGCGCCCTTTTGCCGCGGCGGCGTGCGGGCTGGCCGTGGCCTGGGCACCCGCGGCCGCGCTCCAGTCGGTTCTCGCGGACAAGTACGCGCTCAATCTCGGCCTGCTCGCCGCCCTCCTCCTCGCCGGGTGGCTGGCATGGCGGGACGGCGGCCGCGCGGCCTCCCGGTGGGCCCTGCTGGCAGGACTCTCCCTTTCGCACCATGCCATGACCCTGTATGTCGCGCCCGCCGCAGCGGGCTGGCTCATCCGGAAACGCATCTGGCGCACGCCGCGTCGGCTCGCGGTCCTGGCGTTGCTGGCCTTCCTGCCGCTCTCCCTGAAACCCGTCGGCCTCCCCCTCCTCTCACGGACCGCGCCCTCACTCATGTATGCGCCGGTCACCACCCGAGACTGGCTGGTCCGGTACCTCACCGCCAAGGATTACGAGGGGCGGTTTGCCGCCTACGGCCCGGCCGAGCGCCTGCACCGGATCTGGTCGCAGGGCGCGGTGGAGTCGGCCCGGCAGGCGGGGGGTCCCCTGCTGGTGCTGGCCGCTTTGGGTGCGGCCGCGCTGGCCGCCGGGGGGGCTGCGGGACCGGTCCTGGCCGGGCTGGCCGGCGTGATCTTCGCCCTCCTCCTCGTCGCCCGGTTCCAGATCGCCGGCGTGGGGTACTACCTGTCCCCCGTGGTGGCCTTCGCGGGCGTGCTGGCCGGCGCGGGGCTGGCCGCCGCCGACCGGCGGGGCGGCCGCCTCCTGGCCACCGGGCTCGCCGTGGTCCTCGCCACCCTGGCAGGCATTCGGGGGCTCCCGGGTACGGACATTTCCAATTACTATGGCGCCACGGATTGGGGCCGGAGCCTGTTGGCCAGCCTGCCGCATAACGGCGTCTTGGTGAGCTGGCACGATGACGATTTCTACCCTCCCATGTATGTCCAGCGGGTCCTGCACGAGCGGGAAGGCGTCGTCCTTGTCCACCGCCCGTTCCTGACCCGGGTCTGGCACCACCGGCAGGTGCAGGCTCTGCACCCGGGATTTACTGCCCTCGATCCGGCGCTCATTCCATGGGGGAGGACCCTGGACCCGGAGGGGGTCATTAATCTGTTCATTCGCTCCCAACTCCCCCGCCGGCCGCTGGCCTTTTCGTTCCTGGCCACCGCCGAGTGCGCCGGGGGGTTCCTCCTGCGGCCCGAGGGATGCGCCTTCCGGTGCGCCCGGCGGGAAACCGAGCCGCCGCTGGCCACGCCCGACGGGTTCGCGAATCGCCTGCGGCGATTCCCGTGGCGGATGGTCCGCGCCACGTACCCGGAGGGCTCGCGGTTTCGTGAGGTGGCCAGCGCCCCGGGGGCGCTCTGGACCCAGCTTGCCCTGCGCCACTGGAACCAGGGGGACCCCGGATCCGCCCGCGTCTGCCTCGCCCGTGCCGCGGCCCTGCCCAATGTCCGCGTCTCCGCCACCGACTGGGTGGATGTCCGCCGCCTCATCGGAAGGCGCTAGCCCGGGCGCGACCTCCTGGCCGGACGCACGCCGCGCGGCCCCGCGACCACGGCGGTGGGGGGGGCGGGGACGATGCCGGAGCCGCCCTGGCCCATCGTGAGTTCGATGTCGCGGATCATGTCGCGCAGTTTTCCCGCCCGCTCAAACTCCAGGGCGGAAGCCGCCTTCTGCATCTCCTTGCGCAGGACCGCGATCCGGGCCGGCAATTCGTCCAGCGTGACATACTCCCCTCCCCGCTCGCCGGCGACCGGAACCGTCAGGTAGTCGTGCTCGTAGACGGTGGAGAGGATGTCGCGGATGTTTTTCTTGATCGTTTCCGGCGTGATCCCGTGCTCGGTGTTGTACGCCTCCTGCCGCGCCCGGCGCCGCTGGGTCTCCCCGATGGCCTTCTGCATCGAGGGAGTCATGACCCGGGCGTAGAGCCGGGCCTCGCCGTCCACATTCCGGGCCGCCCGGCCCATGGTCTGGATGAGGGACCGCTCTGAGCGTAGAAATCCCTCCTGGTCGGCGTCCAGGATCGCGACGAGCGAGACCTCGGGCAGGTCGAGCCCCTCGCGAAGAAGGTTAATTCCCACGAGACAGTCGTAGACCCCAAGACGCAAATCGCGCAGAATCTTGATCCGATCCAGCGTCTCGACATCGGAGTGCAGGTAGGCCACCTTGACGCCCGCCGCGCGCAGGTGCTCGGCGAGGTCCTCCGCCATCCGCTTGGTGAGGGTGGTCACCAGCGTCCGCTGGTTCTTCACGGCGCGGGCGCGCACCTCCAGCAAGAGGTCGTCCACCTGGCCGTCCGCCGGGCGGATCTCCACCCGGGGGTCCATCAGCCCCGTGGGCCGGATGATCTGCTCCACGATGTGCCCCGCGCCGTGCGCCAGTTCGTAGGGACCGGGGGTGGCCGAGACATGGATGACCTGCTTGGCCCGCGCCTCGAATTCCTCGAAGAACAGCGGCCGGTTGTCGTAGGCGCTGGGCAGGCGGAATCCGTAGGAAACAAGATTCTCCTTGCGCGCCCGGTCACCCTTGTACATCCCCTGGATTTGCGGCACGGTGATGTGCGATTCGTCGATGACGATCAGCGCATCGTGGGCCATGTATTCCATGAGGGTGGAGGGCGGGCTTCCCGGCAGGCGCCCGTCGAGGTGGCGTGAGTAATTCTCGATCCCGTGGCACATCCCGGTTTCCCGGAGCATCTCGATGTCAAAGCCCGTCCGCTGTTTGAGCCGCTGGGCCTCGAGAAGTTTTCCGGCGCCCTCCAGTTCCTTGAGCCGCTCCTCCAGTTCGTGCTCAATCGAGATGAGCGCCCGGTCCAATTGGCCCAGCGGCATCACGTAGTGCTGGGCCGGGTAGATGGCCACCTTGTCGGTGCGCCGCACGATGTTCCCGGTGACCGGGTCCACCTCGGACAGGGCCTCCACCTCGTCGCCAAACAGCTCCACCCGAATCGCCCGCTCGGCGGACGCCGGAAAGATCTCGACCACATCCCCGCGCACCCGGAACTTGCCCCTGGCGAAATCAATGTCATTCCGGCTGTACTGGACGGCCACCAATTGGCGCAGGAGGGTGTCCCGCTCGATCTTCTGGCCCTTCTCGATCATCACGAGCAATTGCTTGTAGTTTTCAGGTGATCCCAGCCCGTAGATGCAGGAGACGGAGGCCACGATGATCGCATCCCGGCGCTCAAACAATGCGGCAGTCGCCGCGTGCCGGAGCCGGTCCAGTTCCTGGTTGATCGCCGAGTCTTTCTCAATATAGGTGTCGGTGTGGGGCATGTACGCCTCGGGCTGGTAGTAGTCGTAATACGACACGAAATACCCCACGGCGTTGTGCGGAAAGAACGCCTTGAGTTCGGCGTAGAGCTGGGCCGCAAGCGTCTTGTTGGGCGAGATGACCAGGGTCGGGCGGTCGGATTGGGCGATGACCGAGGCGATGGTAAAGGTCTTGCCACTGCCGGTGATGCCCAGCAGGACCTGGTGGCGTGCGCCGGCGGCGAGGCCCCGCAGGAGGTCCTCGATGGCGGCGGGCTGGTCCCCCGCGGGGGTGAATTCGGACACCAGGTCGAAGGCCACGGGTGGTCTAATATCCTAGCGGACTTTCATGCGACTTCCGGCCCTCACCGCCCTGCTCGGCTGGCTGGCCCGCGCGACCCTGGCCGCGGCGGCGGCGACGCCGGATGCCGAGTTCGCGCTGGGCCTCAAGGCCCACGAGGCCGGCCAGTACCAGGAGGCCGAGGCGCGGTACCGCCGAGTGGTGGACGCGGACGGCGCGCCGGCCGAGCTCAAGGCGTCAGCCTGGGTGAACCTTGGCGTCCTGGCCGAGGCCCAGGGAGATTTCGACCAGGCCGTCACCTTCTACTCCGCCGCCCTGCTGGGCACCGTGTCGCCAGAGACGCGGGCCAAGGCGCTGATGAACCTCGCCATCGTCAAGGACAAGGATCAGAAGCCGGAGGAGGCCGATGCGCGCTACCGCGAGGCCCTGGCGGCCGCGACGGCCCCCGCCAACCGGGCGGCCATCCTCGAGGCGCTGGGCAATCTCGACCGCAAGCGGGACCGGGTGGCCGAGGCACGGAAGGACTTCGAGGACTCCCTCGCGCTCCAGCCCAACGCGGATGCCCGGACCCGGATGCTGGCCAACCTCGGCGTCCTGCTGGAACAGCAGGGCGATCTGGAGGGCGCCCGCGGACGGTACGAGGAAGCCGCGGCGGCCGGCGGCGGGCCGGAGCCCCGTGCCATCGCCCGGATCAACCTGGGACTCCTGCTCTCCCGGCTGGGCCAGTGGCCTGCGGCGCGCGCCGCCCAGCAGGAGGCCCTGGCACTCACGGCCCTCCCGGACACCCGTGCCAACGCGCTGGTCAACCTGGGTGACCTGGACCGGCGGGCGGGCGCGCTGGGAACCGCCCGCCGGGCCTACGAGACCGCCCTCAAGCTCCGCACGCGCAGTGAGACCCGTGCGTTCGGCCTGCTGGGCTACGGCCGGGTCCTTGAACTGGAGGGCCACCTGGGCGAGGCCGAGAACGCCTACCACGAAGCCCTCACGACCAATACCGACCTCGAGCGCCGGGCCGACCTGTCGCTGGCGCTCGGCGCGCTCCTGGAGCGGCGTGGCGACCTGGAAGGCGCGGCGCAGGCCTACGGCGAGGCGGCGGCGGGAAGCCGCGAACCGCTCAAGCGGGCCCGGGCGCTTGCCGGGCTCGGAGCCGTGGAGCGCTGGCGGGGACACCCGGGCGAGTCGGCCTCCGCCTGGGAGGGTGCCCGCGATGCGTATGCGGGGCCCGCGGCAACGGCGCCCACGCCGGACGAGCGGGCCGAGGGCCTGCTGGGCCTCGCCCGGCTCGACGAAACCGCCGGCCGGTTTGACACCGCCGAGACGGGGGCCCGGGCGGCCCTGGGCCTGGAGGCCTCGCCGGACTGGCGCGCCGCCGCCGCGCTCCAGCTCGCCGGGCTAGCGGCCCGCCGCGGGGAGGTGGCCGAGGCGGGG
>JAHFSL010000212.1 GCA_023265785.1 Candidatus Coatesiibacteriota bacterium
AATGTCCTGCGGGCGGTCCGGCTAAGGCCCTAGTCCCCCCGGCCGCCCGGTGCCAGCCGGCGGTACCCGCCGCGGGACCGGTGCCAGAGCCCGAACCCAATGAAGATCACCAGCGGCACGAGGGGCAGTCCGGACGCGAACCGGAAGGTCATCGCCGCCCCCCACCGGTCATAGACCGCGCCCATCACCGGGCCGATCGCCCCCGCGGCGCTCATGCCCACCGCGCTCACCACCGCCGGCAGGAACGAGCCGCCCCGCGGGTACCGGTCGGCGGTCACCCCCAGCAGGGTCGTCCACAGGCAGGTCTTACCGATCCCGAACAGCGTCGCCCCGACCAGCGCCGTCCCGGGCGTGACGGCGCGGCTCAACGCCAGGAGCCCGGCACCGGCCGCCAGGCACGAGCCCGAGAGCAGCCCGAAAGGCGTAAGCCACCTCGACAACGCGCCACCGTTGAGCCGCATCACGAACATGATGACCGAGGTGTACATCAGGAAGGCGATCCCCCGGACCCCCACGGTCTCGGTCATCACCGACCCGATCCACTGGTCCGGCCCCACCTCGGTGGCCGCGCAGAACACCATGGCGACCATGAGAAGCAGAAACCCTGGCCGGACCGCCTCGCGCCACCGACTGCCCACGGCCCCGCCCGACCCGGCCAGCGCGGTCCGGGGAAACCGCTGGCCCCGGATCAGGAAGCCATAGGCCGCGGCCGGCAGGAGCGCGGTGGCCATCTTGACTCGCCAGCCGGCCGCCTCGGAGAACCAGGGGGTGATGGCCAGGCACAGCAGGCCGCCCAGAATCAGCCCGGCCGGCCATCCGGCGTGCAGGATGCTGATCCGGCCCGTGCGGTCGTGGGGATAGAGCGTGGCCGCCAGCGGGTTCATCACCGCCTCGGCCACGCCATCGGCCACCCCCACGACCAGGGTGGCGGCCAGCAGGGCCGGAAACCCGAAGGCCGGGGAAAGGATGGTGAGCGTGATGCCGGCCAGATGGCCCGCGCAGGCGATCCCCAGCAGGCGGCCCATTCCGAGAATGTCAGCCAGGTGGCCACCCGCCAGGATGGCCACGAGGTACCCCGCGCTGATCGCCGTGGCCAGCAGGCCCTGCCGCGCGTGACTGATCCCGAACTCGCGGCCCAGCGAGGCGAGGATATCGGCGCGCACCGCGAAGGTCACGGCCAGCGTCACCATCGCCACGCACCCGGCGAGGAAGAGCCGCCCGCGATTCACCGGAGGTTCCGTCCGCGTCATGGGCGGGCCGACAGCCCGATCCCGGCCGACCGGCAGGGGGAGTCGGCCAGCGGCCTGAACCACGGCAGGTTCTTGAGCGCATCCCAGTGGATGGGCAGTTCGTCCCAGGAGGCGGGGAGCACCAGCCGGGGATCGGCGACGAGCCCCCACGCCGGGCCGCCCGGGTCGGCCGACCGCGTCGACGGATTCCACGTGCAATTGTCGGCCACCCGCAGGCCCTCCAGGGTTCCCTTCAGCAGTCCCCTCGTCCCGACCACCACGTTGTGGGTGAACGCACCCGGGATCCCGCCCCACAGATCCAGGGCGGGCCCCACCTCATTGATGAAAACGTTGTGCTCGATGATGATCCCCCGCATCGGCGTCCGGTTTTCCCAGGCGCCGAGCAGGACGCACCCCTTGCCCTTGTGGGCCCCGTCGTTCACGCTCACGCAATCGCGCAGGATGTTGTTCTCCCACGCTGGCGCGGTGTCGTACTGGTACAACTCGTACCCGGGGCCCGCGTTGGCCCAGGACAGGCACCGTTGCAGAATCGAATTGGTGACGCCGCCGTCGAAGTCGAAGCCGCCACCGTCCCCGCCCAGCGCCGAGGTGCGGTTGTGGTGCGAGACGCAGTCCTGGATGGTCAGGCGGTCGGCGCACCACCCCCAAATGCCGACGGGGCCGTTCCCGCCGCGGGGCATGTCCCACCCGTTGGCGGACGCCTCGCACCGCTCGACCAGCGCATCCCGCACGCATCCCACGAGAATCCCATTCCCGGAATGATTGCGCAGGTCCGTGGGATCCCCCGGATTGTTATCGGCCCGGCACTCCGCCACATGCAGGTTCCGGTTGTACCGGTCCGGCGATTCGTTCCCGCCCACCCAGATGCCCGCGAACCCATTGTCATGGGCGAAGCACCGGTAGATGCGGACCTCGTCGGATCCGGTCACCCCGATCCCGGATTTCTGGAATCCCTCCGCCTCCACATCCTCAATGGTGAGGCCGATACACCCCCGGGCATCAAGGCCCGTTGCGACATTACCGTCATTTCGTCCGGCCCCCCGGAGGACCATGCGGCTGATGCGCGCGTGGCGGACCCCGTCCAGGACGATCGCCGCCCCGGAGCCCGCCTCGATGATCGCCGGATCGGGTCCATCCGCGGTCACCTCGATCGGCCGATCCGCTGATCCCGCCACGCCGACCTTCAAGGCCAGCGTGCCCCGGTAGATTCGTGCGGACTCCAGGATGATGCGATCCCCGGCCCCCAGTTCGAGTCTGCCGGCGTTTTCAAGCTCCTTCAGCCGATGGTCCATCCGCGGATCAGGCGACCTGCACGCCGACCCGGCGGGCCAGGTGGGAAAGGACGGCACGGACCGGGCGGCCGCGGACAAGTCGGGAGCCTGACACAAACCCCTCCTCGCGGCCCCGGAGTTCGCGAACCAGCCGGGCCCGCCACCGGGCGACCCGGGCGGCCGCACCCTGGTTTCGGGCCAGGTCATGCCGCTCCTCCGGGTCCTCCGTGAGGTCGAACAACTGCTCCCGGCCGGAGCCACTGAACCAGACATATTTCTCTTTCCCATCCGTCAGCCACTGGATGGACTGGCCGAACAGCGCCAGCTCCCCGTGCAGGTGGGCGCGCCACGGGGTCTTCCGGCCTCTGGCCAGCGGCAGGAAGCTCTTCCCCTCCACCGCTGCCGGAATGGGCAAGCGCGCAATCGCCAGCAAGGTCGGCATGATGTCCCGCAGTTCGACCGGCTCATGGATCACATGATTCGTCTTGAAACCCAGGTCCGCCGGCCCCGCGAGGATGAGCGGCACCCGGGCCGAGCCCTCGTACGGGTAGCCCTTCCGGAACAGCCCGTGGTCACCCAGCATCTCACCGTGGTCCGAGACGAAGCACAGGACGGTGTTCCCCGCCAGCCGGTACTCCTGGATCGCCTCCCGGAGCCGGTGCACCTGGTGGTCAATCTGGGTCATGAGTCCGTAGTACCCGGCCCGGGCGCGGCGCAGGGCCCGGGGGTCCATCCGGCCCACGAACAAGTCGGGCTTCCGCGGGTTGGCGAATGGCGTCCAGATCTCCCCCCAATCGCCCTGCGGCGGTTCAGGGAGCGGGTCTTCCATGTACTGGTCAAAGGCCCAACGCGGCGGGTCATAGGGTGGGTGCGGCCGGTGCAGGGAGAGGAAGAGAAAGAACGGCTTCGTGGGGTCGCGCCGCCGGAGAAAATCCACGGCCTGCGCGAACGCCCAGTTCGTCGGGTGCAGGCGCTCTTCCTTGTCCCACGGCCGGGCCACCTGGGCGTTGCAGTCCAGGCCATGCTCGACATAGTCGGCGTCCACTCCCGCCTCCCGCCTCAGCCACTGCAGGTAGTCGTCCAGCCCGGCCTGGTCGCGGCGCCGGTCGCGGGCGAAGTGCAGGTACCCATCGTGCAAGATGACGTTCTGGAACCCCATCTGGAGGCGCTCCGGATAGACGTGCAGTTTGCCGATGGCCTGCGTCTGGTACCCGCCGCGGGTGAACTCACCCGCCATGGTGACGGGATAGTCCCATGGGACTCCGTCCCGGTACCCCACCCGGCCGTGCGACTGCGGCGTGAGCCCCGTGTACAGTGACGCGCGGGCGGGAATGCAGACCGGCGTGGCGGCATACGCCCGGGCGCACCGGACACCCTCCAAGGCCAGTTCATCCAGCCAGGGCGTCTCGACCACCGGGTGGCCGTCCAACGAGAGGCAGTCCCCCCGCCACTGGTCCACATTGATCAGGACGATGTTGGGCCGCGCTGGTTCCGCCATGTGCGTTCAGGATACCGTACCGGTCAGGTATACTATCCGCTCGATGCCCTACGATCCGGAACTCGACAAGGAAGTCGCCAAGCGCGAAATCACCATTGACGGGCAGATCTACGACGTTTCGCTCAAGTCGTACAACGGCGGCGACGCCAAGGTCTCCATCGCCCTGCGCGACAGCCGGTTCCCGGTCAAGCGGCTGACCCCCAAGGTGTACCTGGCCATCGCGGAACTCGTCCGTGAGATGGTCCCGCCAGCGGCCTAAGAGAGGAAGACGGCGACCGATTCCCCCCCTTGAGTTCGAGTTCGTCGAGGACCAGCAGCGCTGGAACGAGATCGCGGAGCCCCTGGCCAAGGAACCCCGGATCGCGCTGGACATGGAGTCCAACGGGTTCTTCCACTACAAGGAGCGGATTTCGCTGATCCAGTTAGGGGTGCCCGGGTACACCTTCCTGCTGGACCCCCTCGCCATCAGCGACTTTTCCGCCCTGGGCCGTGTGATCGCCGACCCCAAAATCCAAAAGATCCTGCATGGGTGCGATTACGACATGCGCTCCTTCGACCGGGAGTGGAAGTACCACTTCTCAGGGCTCTACGACACCGCCATTGCCACCCAATTGCTCAATACGGAACTGATGGGGCTGGGCCGGGCGCTGGAGACTTACCTGGGCGTCAAGGTGGATAAGCAGGTCCGGCTCCAGCGGTCCGACTGGTCCAAGCGGCCGATCCCCGTGGACGCCGCCGAGTACGCCGCGTCCGACGCCGCCCACCTGCTCCAGTTGCAGGATGTGCTGGACGCCAAACTGAAGGAACTGGGCCGCCAGTCCTGGATGGCCGAGGAGTGCGCCCTCATGGAGCAGATCCGGTACGAGGCGCCCCCCTCTCCCGAGCAGGCCTGCTTCAACGCCAAGGGCACCTTCGACCTGGAGCCCGGACAGTTGGCGATTTTCCGTGAACTCTACCTCCTGCGGGAGCGCTCCTCCGCCGAGGTGGACCGCCCCCCCTTCAAGGTCATCTCCAACGATGCCCTGCTGGCCATCGCCTGCGATCCCATGATTTCCTTTGACAAGATTCCCAACGCCAACCGGCGCTGGCTGGAGTCCAGCCGGCGGCAGATCGAGGAGGCGGTGGCCCGGGGCCGGTCCCACGGCGGCATCGCCCACCCCAGCCGGCAGAAGCGCAAGCCCAGCCCGTGGACCGAGGACAGCCGCCACCGCTACCAGGCCATCCACGAGGCGCGCGCCCGCGAGGCGCTCACGCTGGGCATCGCCCCCTCCACCCTGTGGTCCACCCGCGCGCTGGAATT
>JAHFSL010000213.1 GCA_023265785.1 Candidatus Coatesiibacteriota bacterium
GACGGGTTCGTACCCCAGCGGCCGGTAGAACGCAGGAATTCCGGCGGACAGCAGGGAGACCGGCCAGCCCTGCGCCGCGAACAGCGCGTGGGCCCGGCCCAGCAGGGTCCTGGCATGGCCCCGGCCCCGGAACGCGGGGTCGGTGACGACATTCGCGATGCCCCCGCAGGGGAACGAGGAAGTCCCCCAGCGCATGGCGAATCCGTGGGCCGTGACCGAGGCCACGGGGCGCCCCTCCTCCACGGCGACCAGGATCCCGTCCGGGAGAATCGTGGGATCGCCGGCGAACCGGGCCAGAAAGTATCCCGGTTCGACCACGGGGATGCACGCCTGGCACAGCGCATCCAGCGCGCCGAGTTCACCGGACCGGGCCACACGGTATTCCACGGGCACGGGGATACAATACTCCCTGGATGAACCCGACCGCCGTCGCTGATCTCCGCACGGCCCTTGCCGCCCTCGTCCGCCCCGCCCCGGGAAGCAACATCGCGGCGGCGCTGGACGCGATCGAGAAAGCGCGGGCGGCGCTGGGGCCCGGGGTGGATCCGCAGTTGAGCCATTACCTCACCGGCCATTCCTATCTGAAGGCGTTGAACTGGCTTGAGGGCCGGCAGGCGGAGAACGCGAAGGGCGGCTGTGGCTGAGCCCGCCTTCCGGGTGCCCGTCGGGGCCAACCTGCTCGAGCTGGTGCGGGGCGACATCACGCGGGAGGAGACGGAGGCGATTGCCAATGCCGCCAACAGCGCGCTGGCGGGCGGCGGCGGCGTGGACGGCGCCATCCACAAGGCGGCAGGACCCACCGTCATGGCGGAACTGCGGGAGCGGTACCACGGGTGTCCCACCGGCTCGGCCGTCATCACGGCCGCCGGCCGCCTCAAGGCGAAGTTCATCCTGCACGCCGTGGGGCCGAAGTATTCCGCTGATCCGCGGGACGCCGAACTGCTCGAATCCGCCTACCAGACCTGCCTGATCCTGTGCGAACAGCACCGGATCGTGTCCATCTCGTTCCCTTCCATTTCGACGGGGATCTACGGCTATCCGGTGCTCGAGGCCGCCCCCGTGGCGCTCAAGGCGGTCGCGGACCATCTTCGGAAGAAGGAATTCCCGAAGATGGCCCGGTTTGTCCTGTTTGATGACGAGACGCTGGATGCATTCCACGGTGCCGTGCACACCGTTGGCCTCGCTCATGGGCACTGAAATGGATCAGGTTGGTCCGAGCCTCCCTCGAAGGCCGCTACGCGCACGGCGTAGCCGCGCGCTTCGCGGCGCCTCGCTTTCGCTCGGCGCCCTCCTGATGCGTTCTGCGGTTTGCCATGCGTGCGACATCACCGGGTGGCCGTCCACAAACCATCACCCGGGGGCGGCCAAGCCGGTCGCCGCCAGCGAGGTGACCATCGCCTACACCCTCGCGGTGGCACCGACCGACGATGAGGTGCGCGCGACCCGAGTGGCGGTGGCGGCGGCGCTGGACAACCCCGCCGTGACCGCGGCGCCCATGGCTGGCGGCACAGGGCTGGTCCTGATCGTCCCGGGCGCCATTGCTGACTGGTCGCAAGTCGACGCGGCGGTTCGGTCAACGGCACCGGCGGCGACACGCGGGGAGGTGCAGGTCAGCCTGCACCCCGCCCCCGGCGGGGACGCGGCGGCGCGGGAGCATGCGATCCGCTCCCTCCCGGGCGCCGTGCTGGCCCGGATTGAAACGAAGGAGGGCGTGGTCCGCCTGACCTTTCCGCCCGAGTCCCCGCCGCCGCCGACGCTGGTCTGGCGGCTCCGCCGCCTCCTCGCGTCGTAGAATCCGCCCGCGAGCCCCGGCTGTGCCGGGGCGAGGCGGCCGTTGAGTCGTCGCGTTCTCGTCGAGGTGAAACGCCTAGGGTTCGGAGGGAATGAAATTAGACCGCCGGTCGAGGCGAGCGACAAAAGCGGCGAGGAGGCGGGCCGTGTCGGTGATATCCGACAGCGCCAGCATCTCGCAGGGCGTGTGCATGTATCGCAGGGGGATCGAGAGCAGGCCGGTGGCCACGCCGCCGCGCGCCACCTGGATCGCGTTGGCGTCCGTGCCGGTCCCGCCCGCCGCCGCCTCAACCTGGTAGGGAATCTTCTCGGCCTTGGCCGCCGCGGCGAGCCGGGCGAAGACCTTGGGGTTGATGTTGGGCCCGCGGGCGACGACCGGGCCGGCGCCGAGTTTCAGCACTCCCTGAATCGCCCGCTCGCGCCCGCCCGCGCCGGGGTTGTCCGTGGCGTGGGTGACATCCACCGCCAGCCCGACCTGGGGGTCCACCCCGAACGCGCTCGTCCGGGCGCCCCGCAGGCCGATCTCCTCCTGCACCGTGGCGACGGCGTAGACGGCGGCGGAAATCTTCTTCTTTGCGAGGAGCCGCAAGGCCTCGACGACGGCAAACGACCCGGCCTTGTCGTCGAAGGCGCGGGCGACCGCGAGCCCGTTGCGCAAGGGGGTGAACCCGTAGTCCACGATGGCGGTGTCGCCGATGGCCACCAGCCCGCGTGCCTCCTTACCGGTCTTCGCGCCGATATCAATCCAGAGGTCCTCGGTCGCCGGGACCTTCTTGCGGTCGTCGGCCGTCATGAGGTGAATGGCCTTCTTGCCGAGCAGGCCGGGGACGGGTCCGGTGGCCGTCAGGACCTTGACCCGCATCCCCTGAATGACCTGCAGGTCGAGTCCGCCCACCTGCGCGAAGGAAAGAAACCCATCGTCGTTAATGTGGGTCACCATGAACCCGATCTCGTCAATGTGGCCGGCCAGCATGACCCGGGGCGAGCCGCGCGGATTGAGAACGGCCATGACATTCCCGTGGGTGTCCTTCTCGATCCGATCGGCGAAGGGCTTGGCGTAGCCGGCCCAGGCGCGGGCGGCCGCCTCCTCGGAGCCCGAGGGGCTCGGGATCTCCATCCACCTTTCCAGGAACCTCCGGCTGGCCGCTTCCATGAGGGGAATTATGGCACCTTTCGGGGCATCCGGAATTTGCGCAGGAAGATGTCCTCGGCCTGGTTGAGGTCGGGATGCTGTTCGGACCCGGCGAGGTACAGGAATCCGTCCCGGGTCGGGACCAGCCCCCAGGCGATATCGCCGGCGTGCGCGGGGGAGTCATAGAAAAGATCCCAGAGGACCTCCCCCGCGGGGGTGTAGCCCCGCGCCCACGCGTCCGTATCGTGCTTGAGGTCGGGCCGGTCGGTGTAGCCGCAGACCAGGACCCAGCCCGCCGCGTCAATCTCAACGCGGTGGAGGTAATCGAAGGCGTGGGCGGGGGAGTCATAGGTGCGTTCCCAGAGAACTGTTCCGTCGGGGGCGTACCGGCGGATCCAGGCATTGTAGGACTGGCCCAGGTCGGGCCGGTCCTCCCAGCCCACGGCATAGCCCCCGCCGTCCGACGCGCCCATGGCGGCCAGCGCGACATTGTCCTCGCCCGCGCCCGCGTCCCACCGGTTCACCCACAGCGTGGTGCCATCGCCGCGGACCTTGGCCACCCAGGCGTTGTAGCCCTCGTTCAGGTCGTCGCGCCGCTCCCAGCCGCTCAACCACAGGTCGCCGTGCCCGTCGACCCCCAGGGCCTGGCCCTCGTCGCGGCCGTGGCCCGGAGAGTCGTACTCGCGGGTCCAGACGGGCCGGCCCCGGGGGTCGTACTTGCGGAGCCAGGTGTTCCAATCCTGCTTGAGGTCCGGCCGGTCGTCGTACCCGAGGACATAGAGGCTGCCGGTCCGGTCCGTGGCCACATCAATGCCGTAGTCTTCGCTCCCGGCGCCGTCAAAGGAGGCGGACCAGAGCAGGCGGCCGCCGGGTGAGTACTTGGCGACGATCAGGTTGTTGCCCTGTCCCAGGTCGGGTCGGTACTCCGCCCCGGTCACGAAGATGTCGCCGTGCCGGTCCACGCACACCCCGTGCCACTCATCGTCCCGGTGGGCGGGACTGTCCCATTCCCGCACCCATAAGAGCTCGCCCGCGGCGGAGTACGCCCCCAGCCAACCGTTATAGCCTTGCCCGAGGTCATGGCGGATGGAGTAGCCCGACACATAGATGCGGCTCCCGTCCGCGTTGGCGGCACACCCCCAGGCGACATCCGACCCGTGGCCCGCGCTGTCCCAGGTCCGATGCCAGACCAGTTCGGGGGTACCGCCCGAGGCGGTCGGGCTGACCCCCAGGAGAAGCGCCAGGCCCAGCCACCGTCCTCGCCCGCGGGCCATCGTCATCGGCCCATTATGGGCCATACAATGAAGGGATGAACCCGCCCCCGCCGCCGGCCGGTCCTCGCCCGGGCACCCTGGCGCGTTTCTTCGAGTATGTAAAGCCCTACCGGGTGCAGGTGACCATCGCCCTCTTCATGGGCGCCCTGCGTGCCAACATCCCGCTCCTGTTCCCGTGGGCCATGGGCCGGGTCGTGGACGAGTTCATCCCCAACCGGGGCGTGGCCCCCTCGCTGGGCGGTATGCGGATCGGCACCTTCTTCCTCCTGATCACGGCGGCGTTCGTCGCGCTCTTTCCCGTGGTCTTTTTCCGCACCTGGCTGATGGGGCGGGCGGCCCAGCGGGTCATCTTCGACCTCCGGTACAACCTGTATCAGCACATCCAGAAGATGTCCCTGGCCTTCTTTGAGAAGCGGCAGGTCGGGGGCATCATCTCGCGGGTCATCACCGACATCAACATCGCCCAGAACTTCGTGGGCAACGCGATCACGAACATCGTGATGGACGGCACCCGGTTCGCGCTCGCGCTGGTGCTGGTCTTCCGGAGCGAGTGGCACATGGCGCTGGCGTCGCTGGGGATCATGCCGTTCTATTTCCTGATCGTGCACCGCCTGCGCGGCGAGATCCGGTACACCTCGCGGATGGTGCAGGACAAGCTCGAAGATCTCTCCGGGCAATTGGGGGAGAAGATCGCGGGGGTCAAGGTGGTGCAGTCCTTCCACATGGAAAAGATGGAGGAGATTGAGTTCTTCCAGGAATCGCGCGAGTACCTCGGCTACACCCTGCGGGGCGTGTGGCTCCAGGCCATGGCGCTGGCGGTTTCCATCACCCTCACCTCCGTGGGGCCGGTGCTGATCGCCTGGTACGGGTTCAACAAGGTGCTGGAGGGGACGCTGACCGTGGGGACCGTGGTGGCCTTCAGCGGCTACCTGGCCTTGCTGTACGACCCGCTCTCCCGGTTCACGGAGTTGAACGTCATCTTCACCAATGCGCTGGCGGCGCTGGATCGGGTGTTCGAGCTGTTAGACCTGGCCCCGGAAGTGACCGAGGTCCGGGGCGCCCGCCACTTCCCGTCCATCCGCGGCGACGTGCACTTTGACCGA
>JAHFSL010000214.1 GCA_023265785.1 Candidatus Coatesiibacteriota bacterium
CCGAATTAAGATTCTTCTCATGATTGTGGAGGCAGTCCGCCGGGCGGTGTGGCAGGACCTCCCGCTCGGCTGTCGGCTGTCGGCCCATGACGGGATTCCCTACGAGGAGGATCCGGCGACCCGGCGGCCCGGGCTCAAGGGGTACGGCCGGCCGGCCCCGTTCACCACGCCGTACCTCTGGGGCTGGGGCGTCAACGAATCGGCGCCCGATGAGGCCGACCTGGCCGAGCCGCTGCATCTGGTCGGCCTGCTCAAGGGGCGGGGCGTCACGCTGTTCAACATCTCGGCGGGGTCGCCGTACTCGAACCCCCACCTCTCCCGGCCGACCGACTCGCCCCCCGTGGACGGCTACCAGCCGGCCCACGACCCGCTCGTTGAGGTGGCGCGTCATTTCGGGTTCGCCCGGGCAGTCAAGGAAGCCCATCCCGACGTGTTCGTGGTTGGCACCGGGTACTCGTACCTGCAGGGGTGGAAGGCGCATGCCGCGGCGTTCAATATCGCGGCAGGCCGCGTGGATGCGGTGGGGCTGGGAAGAGCGATTCTGGCGTTTCACGACGAGGCCCGGCAATTGCTCGAGACGGGCACGACGAAGCGGGACCGCGGCCGGGTTGTCTGCACCGGTGACTCGGCCTGCACGACCGGCCCCCGGCTGGGACTGCGTTCCGGATGCATCTACGACCCGCACTACGTGGAGACCAACCAGGAGATCACGAAGCGGCTGGCCGCGCTCGGGCTGACGAAGAAGTGACGGGGCGGACGGTACCGGACCTCGTCGGCCGGGTCGTGCCGGGTCGGACGCTCCATGCCAGTTCGGCCGTTCTCCTGCCGTACGATGAGGAAGGGCGTGTGCAATGGGGGGACTTTCGGGCGCACCTCCTGCGCACCCACCGGGCGGGCATCGTGCCGGCCCTCAACATGGACACGGGTTTCGGGCCGCAGTTGTCTCCCGCGGAGCGGTCCGGGGTGTTGCACGTGACGCGGGAGGTCCTGCCGCCCGGCGCGCCCTTCATCGCGGGGGCCCAGCCGTTCAACGCTCCCGGGGACCCGCTCGCCGCGTACCGGGCTTCGGTCGCCGAAATCGTTGGGCTGGGCGGGACGCCGATCATCTTCCAGTCGCCGTTGTTCAACGGAAAGGCGGGTGCGGCACTGGTGACGCTGTACCGGGAGATCATCGGCGATGCGCCCCGCGCGCTGGCCTTCGAGCTGGGTCCGCAGTTCGCCCCGTTCGGAAGCATCTACGCCCTTGATGACTTCCGGCGCCTGCTGGCGATCCCGAATCTGGTCGGCGCCAAGCACTCCTCGCTCTCGCGGCTGACCGAACTCGACCGGCTCGCGGCCCGTGACCGGGACCGGCCGGACTTCCGGGTGTACACCGGGAACGATCTGGCGATTGACATGGTGATGTACGGGTCGGATTACCTGCTGGGGCTTTCGACCCTGGACCCGGACGCGTTCGCGCTCCGGGACCGGTGGTGGGCGGCCGGGGACGCGCGCTTCTATGAACTCAATGACGCGCTTCAGGCGCTGGGGATGATCGCGTTCCGCGAGCCGGTGCCCGCCTACAAGGACAGTGCTGCCGCGTACCTCACCCTGACCGGGCGGATGACCGGGGCGCGGGTGCATCCCGCGTGCCCCAGGCGGCCGGACTGGGAGGGCGACCTGCTGGCTCCCTTCGCCCGGCTCGTCGCCGCGGCCATGGCCGCCTGACCGGCTACTTCAGCTCGGCGGCGATCTTCCGGTAGTCTGCCTCGTCGGGCCGGAGAGCGACGGCGGCGGCGATCAGCCGGCGGGCATCGGCGCGCCGGTCAAGGTGGGCATAGTTGAGGGCCAGCGCCGCCGCGACGAACGCCGACCGGGGGTGCTGGCGCCAGGCGGCCTCATGGTGGGGAAGCGCCTCCGCGGACCTCCCCTGCCGCTCCAGCGCCTCGCCCAGCCCCACGCGGGTGCGCGGGTTGTCCGCCCCGAGCTCCAGCGCCCGGCGAAAAGCCGTTTCAGCCCGGCGGGACTCGGCGAGGACGAGCCAGGCATCGCCCTGCCGCTGGAAGGTGGAGCCGACGTCGGCCAGCAGGGGTGGCGGGGAGGCGTAGTCCCGGAGGGCCTCGGCGGCGCGGCCATCGGCCAGGGCTTCGTCGGCGTGCTGGAAAACGATGGCTTCGTAGAGGGGCAACGCGGGGAGGGGCTTCGCGGCGTGGATCTTCCCCAGCCGGTAGAGCACGTAGTACTCGCTCTGCCAGGCCACCTCGGCCCGGGTCGCGAGCAGGTGCTTGAACGCCCGCCAGCCGGCATCCGGCAGGGAAAAGAATCTCGGATTCCAGGTGTACTGCTGGGCCTGGGTCCCGGTGGAGAGCAGGTACCGGAACCCGAGCTGGCGAAATCGGCGGGCCATGGCCGGGGCGTCCGGGGCGCGATCCACCAGCCGGGCGAACTGGGACCGGCCGAAGTGGAATTCCGCGAGGCACTCGCGTTCGACATAGTAGGTGGAAAAGTGCGCCATGAACCAGATGCGCTCGTCGGGCGGCGTCCGGTCGTTGATCCAGGTCTTCATATAGGAGGCGAACGGCGGCGGGGGTAGGGACAGGGTGTGCCGGGCCTCGGCCGAGTCGAGGCCCAGCACCATCGAAAACGGCGCGAAGAAGACCCACAGGATGGTCAGCGCATATGCCGCGCCGGACGCCAGCCCGGCTTCGAAGAGCCAGGCGCCGGCGCCCGTGGCCGGCCACACCCCCTCCAGCGCCACGGCGGCCGCGGGCAGGGCGGGGAGGAAGAACCGGGCATCGGGCGCGAGCAGGAACCACCCCGCGGTCCAGGCCAGCACGGCCCGGCGGAGGGCGGCGCGGGCCGGGCTCGCGGGGCGGGTCAGGAGGAGCAGGGGGAAGAGCCCGACGAGTGCGGCGGCCTGCGGCCCGTCAATCTGGCCCTGGTCCACGAGGAGGGACATGGCACGCCGGGGCAGGGAGGCCGCCAGGGTGGCCAGGGGATGGTCGCCGGAGAAGATCGGCGTGACATCGCCGGGGAGTTCCTCGTGCGTACCGAAGAGCCCGCCGAGCAGGGGGCTCACCGGGTTGCCCTTGAGGAGCCAATTCTTGGCGAGCCAGGGCAGGAGCGGAAGGAAGGCGGCGGCGCACCACAGAACGGCCGCGCGACGGCCCGCCGCGCGGCGCAGGACGGGAACTGCGGCGGCCAGGGCGGCCGGAAGGACGAGGACGCCCACATACTTGGACCCCATCGCCGCGCCCGCGAGCAGGCCTGAGACCGCCAGCGGGGCGCGCCGCCCCGTGGCGAGGAATTGGACGAGGCCGCGGAGGGCCAGGGTGACGAACAGCGCGAATCCCGGGTCAATATACGCCCGGTTCAGGAGGAGCAGGTAGGTCGGGGTGGCCGCCAGTAGGGCTGTCGCGACCCGGCCGATCAGCCCCAGATCGCGGGCCAGTCCGGCGGTAGCGGGCAGGAGCGCCAGCCCGCACAGGGCGTTCAGCAGGCGGGCGAGCGTGTCGCCGTGGACCAGCCGCCCCAGGAGGAAGAGCATCTCCACTTGCGAGGGGAACGCCGCGCAGTAGTGGTGCCAGACATCGTAGATCTTGTGGCGGTAGGCGTAGAACGCGGGCAGGCGCAGGTGATAGGAGAGCGCATCCCAGGCCATCTCGATATTGAGGACGCCGATCAGCGCCATCCCCAGGGCCGCCAGCAGGAGGAGCCGCACGGGCCAGGCCGTCCCGCCCCGCGCCATCGGTGACCAGGAGGCCCGTCGGCGGAGCGCCGCCCGCCCGCGCACCACCCCGACGATGCCCGCCAGGGCAAGGGCCGTGAGCGTCACGAACCGGGGCGGGACAAACAGGAGTCCGGCCAGCCCGGCACCCATGACCAGGCTTCCGGCTGCGGCCAGCCCGAGGCCAAATCCGAAGCCGGTGTCCGTGAACCGCCCGGCCCGGGATAGTCCCAGCCAGCGCGCCGCGCGCCCGCCGGCGGCCGCCACGAGGGCGGCCAGCCCCGCGCACGCCACCCCGGCGGGGAGGAAATCGGACCAGTTGGCGGCCAGCGCGGCGGTGGACCAGCGGGCCTCCACGAAATACTGCTGCCAGGCGCCCGCCATTGCGGCCGGCAACGGGTGGAACCGGTGAAGCCAGGCCAGCAGGGCCCACCCCTGCCAGGCGAGCAGGGCCGCCGCGATCGGGTTCAGAATCGTATGGAGAGGGAGAAGGTTCCGGCGTCCTGGCGGGCGCCGCCCAGCGACAGCGGCCGGTAGGCGAAATCGAGCTGGTACGCCAGCATGGTGGTGAAGAGCCGGAAGCTCATGCCGACCGCCAGTCCGCGGGCCGACGCGTAGTTGGCGGCACCTCCGCCCCATGGCAGGACATAGCCCACCCGGACGCCCATCTTCTTGAGCCGCCAGTACTCGGCCCCGAAGCCCAGGACGTTGAGGCTCTCGGCGGCGGTGATGGTTCCCGAGGCGAACTTCTGCGTATTGCTGACGCCCAGGTAGGAGGTGTCCTCGATGGCCAGCGTGAGCGAGGCCGTGGCATCCTCGAGGGGGACCACTGCGACCGCCGCCCGGACCAGCTGGGGCACGGCATCGGCTTCGGCCTCGATGGTGCCGGGAAAGGTGAACCCGCCCGCGAGGTTCTGCAGGGCGAGGGCGAACCGGATGACGTCGTAGGCGGCCACGATCCCGAAATCGAGGGCCGTGACCGAGGCGCTGAACGTGGCGATGTGCTGGGTCACGTTCTTGAGCCCGATGCCCACGGAAAAGGGCGCCACCACGCGCACGCCCGGCATCAGGTGGCTGAACCGGGCGGCCAGGTACCCGCCCACGACATTGTCGCTGACCGCGGCCCCGTAAAAGGTGGCGGGCAGGTCCTGGACCTGGGCCCCGTTGTCAATCGTGGGCACGGACCGGTGGATGAAGAGCCCTCCGACGGTGCCCCACCGGCCCAGGGGATATCCCGCGAGGACCGACTCGAAATTACTGCCCTCGAGCAGGCGCAGGTACGTGAACCGCAATTCCCGCTCGCCCGAGGTTGCCATCCCGGCGGGGTTGTACATCATGGCGCCCACGTCGTCGGCGATCGCGGAATACGCGGTCCCCATGCCCCAGCCACGCGCCTCAACCGGGATCTTGAGCACATCCGCCCCGGCCACCCCGGCCCCCGCCAGCCCCCGCGCCGGGACGGCGAGGACCAGCCACAGGGCACACGTGAGGCGTTGGGTGTTCATGGGCCGACAATTCAATGATATCCCCCGTCCGGCGACCCCACAACGGCCCGGCCGATGAAGCGGGCGAGCGCCCAGCGCCCGCC
>JAHFSL010000215.1 GCA_023265785.1 Candidatus Coatesiibacteriota bacterium
CTACGCCCAGTTCTCATGTGGAGCCACCTCGACGGGCCTGCTGCCGATGGCCTACGGGGGACAGTACCTCGAGCAGAACGGCACCTACCCGGCCTGGACCTGGGTGGGTCCCTCCATTGACTTCAATGGGTGCACCCCGCCGTGCGTGGGATGCGACCAGATCATTACCCTCGACGTGTATGTGGACATGAACCCCTGCCCGACCAACCAGGCGACCGTTGAGCTGGGGGTGCCCGAGGCCCGGCCCGCCACCTACAACGGGTTCGGGTATCCCACCAGCATCCAGGACAACCACGATTGCGGGGAGGGCTGGGGGGACATCTCCTCGCGCCGGCAGACCATCGCCTATGTCCTGAAGGAGGGGCCGCCGTTCGCGGCGCCGGGGGATACCGTGACCTACACGGTCACGTATGGGAGACCGGGACCGGCCGTCCTGACCAACATCATCATTACCGACACCCTGCCGAACTACACGCACTATGTCGTGGCCTCGGCGGTCCCTGCGGCCGTCGTGGGGTGGGATCCCGACTGGGGTCCGCCGGTTCGCCTCCGGTGGAGCCTGCCCGGCGGCGCCGTCACGGGAGGAACGACCTCCCAGTTGACCTTTGACGTTACGGTGGACTGGGGTAACGAGCCGATCGACGGCGGGTCGGGAAGCACGGCGGCGCCGGAAGGGACCCGGCTGGACAACTCGGCGGCCGCCAACTACGTTCCGACGGCCTGCCCGGGCAACAGCTTTTCCTCCATTCCGGCCCGCACCACGGTTCGCCGGTACCTGTTCTGGAAGCTCGGCGACAATGACATCCTGTTCGCCCCGCGCATTGGCGCCTCCGATGATGAGATGGTCTACTCCATCTTCATGAAGAACCTCTCCCTGACCAAGACCTGGTGGGATGTGCAGGTTTGGGACACGATCCCCGCCGAAATTGATGTGTGGGGCGGGCAGTACGGGTTTGACGATCCCTGCTCGGGCTGGACGATGACCCCCTCCGGGTGCGCCGCGGCGTCCCCGGGTCGCGTCCCGGCGGGCGGGAACATGATCCTGACCTGGAACCTGGACATGCCGCCCCAGATGACGCTGACCCTCCGGTGGAAGGGCCGGGTCAAATCGACCGTCACGGCCGGGGCCACCGCGATCAACAGTGCCGCCATCATGGAACAGGGGCGCGTGCCGATCGTGAACGGGACGGGCTCGGCGGGTGCACCCCGCCAGTTCATTCACGAGGCCCAGATCCTCCTGCGCACCACCTATTTCGCCTACGGCGCCGCGGGCTACCAGTGCACGGAATCCACGAACACCTCGGGCCAGGCCATTCACCTGCACTTTTTCCCGCTCAACAAGATGACGAACTTCAACCTGTACAAGCAGGAGCATGTCAACGACGTCTTCGCCAACGACGGCGGCATCAGCCCGCCCATCGCCACCTTCGCTGGGAGCTGTATCGGGGGGTATGCGGACGGCGGCTGGCCGGGTTGCAAGGTGGAGCGGATCCCCTCGGCCTACTGGCCGGTCCTGTACAACAACACCTTCTACGTGGGAGGGATCTACCCGGTCCATTTCTTCTACAAGGTGGTGTCCAACGCGCCGTTTGTCTGGGAGCTGATCACCAATTCCGAGGACAGTTCGGCGGACCGGTGGGGCTGGGCCACGGGGTCCAGCCTGACGTTCAGCAGCAAGATCCACTATTCCTTCATGCAGGAGACCTATACCGATGCGCCGCCGGGCGACCGGTTCTTCGTTCACAACACCAGCGAGACCCTGGATACGACCGAACTGCTCTTCCGCTGGAACCCGGCCACGCTGGGCTGGGATTTCATGGAGATCGCTGAGCTGGATCCCGGAACCGTCTGGGCCAACGAGACGGCGCTGACCTACAACCAGACGGCTCCCACCTTCGTCTGGGACGAACAGTCCTACATGCTGGTGTCCTCCCAGGTGAACACGCTCGTGTGGCGCGAACTCTACAATGGCAACGCCCAGCGCGGGATCATGGCGCCGCTCCGCGAAACCGGCTTGCTGGTGTCGAAGGGCGCACCCAGTTCGTTCTACGCCTTCGTCTTCCGGCAGGGATGGACGGGAGCGGACACGAATCTGGCCGTGATGAATCTTGGGGGCGCGCCGGTGGACTACCTCCTCAAGACCTACTTTCCCGTCGGCTCGATGTTCACCCCCAACCCGATCGGGGCGTGGCAGACGGTGGGAAGCAATACCGTTCCGGCCGGCATCGCCACGGCGGGGAACCCCGATGTCTACGGGGCGGGCTACCTGGCCGGCGTCCTCCCGACCACCTTTGCCAATCCGGGTCCGCAATGGTTCATGCGGGTGGACCAGTTGACGGCGGGTGCCCTGCAGGTCTTTATGGGCGCCGACCTTTCCGGTTCCTTCTCGTCAGGCGGGATCCTGCACGACATCTCCGGGAAGAAGTCGGGCGTCAATTTCTGGTTCTCGCAGACCGATGCGAACTTCGGCGCGTCGAAATCCTGCTCCGGAACGGCGCCCACGCCGATCTATACGATTGACATCTTCTGCCCCTCGAAGGGGATGGCACCCCGGCTCCGATCCTTCCAGAACCAGGCGGGATACGACGCCACGTACACGACCAACTCGCTCGACGAAGTCGTGTCCTTCCGTGGCCTCACGGGGAATGTGCCGGTCGGGAGCAACCGCAATTGGCAGGTGACCATCGGCGGGCCTCCTGCCGACGGGGTCCTCCAGTGGATTGACGCCCAGATCAGCGAAAAGTACTACACCATGCCGTTTGTCTCGCAGGGCGTCTACTACACGATCATCGCCCCACCCGTCGTGTTTGCCGGCCAGAGTTTCTGGATCACGGTGGTGGTCCAGAACGTCGGCGGCAACACCAAGACGGACTATTGCGGCACGACCAACTTCTCATCCACCGATCCCAACGCGAAATTGGAGACGGCGGCCATGGGCGGGTATGACTACACCTGGCCGTCAAGCGTGGCAGGGGGGTGCAACGGCGGCGCGGCCGTCAACGGTGCGAGGATCTTCTTCAACGTGACGATCGGGATACTCGGATTGCAGACGATCATGGCCAACGACACGACGGACGGGTCCATCACGGGACTCACGACGATCATGGTCGTGGGGGCCGACGTGAAGCTGACCAAGGAGCCGCGTCTCACCGTGGGGGCCTCGGGCGATACCGTCCAGTTCCGGCTCTGCTGGAGCAACTATTCCTCCGCCTCGGCATTTACCTTCGTCATCACCGATGCCGTCCCGCGGGGGACGGTCTTCGTGCCGGAGGCGGGGACGGCCGCGTTCAATTGCGGAAATACGGCCGGGGTGTCACCCCAGGTGGCCTATTCCGTCGCCACCTCCGTCACGCCTCCGACCGCCTTCACGGATGGAAACCCCGGTTCCAACACCACCCGCTGGCTTCGGTTCACGATTCCCTACGCCGGCGTCAACACCACGGGGTGTGTGTGTTATCGCGTGACAGTGAACTGACCTGATCCGGGGGACGGCCGAGGACCGGTTCCGGTCTCTCGTGGAGTCGCTCCATGATCGCGTGATCGTGCTCGATCGGGACCTGCGCCATGTGGAAATCTACGGAAATTCCCGGCTGGAACGGGACAACGATCCGGAGCGGTGGCTCGGAAAGACGGCGGCCGAGATTTCTGGTCCCGCGGCGGCGGCCATCCACGAATCCATGGGCCGCCGCGCCCTAGCCGGGGAGACGGTGATTTACGAGTGGTCGTGGGAGGATGCGACCGAGGGAAGGCTGTGGTACCAGACGCGCCTGTCGCCCATTCATGCGACGGACGGCACGGTGACGGGCATCGTCAGCGTTTCCCACGAGGTGACCTCGATTCGCCGGGCCCTCGATTCCACCACCGCCGGCGAGGCGCGTTTTCGGACCCTGGTGAATTCCATGGACGGCATGGTCACGGTCTTCGATCCGGAATTGCGGGTCACCGGCGTGTTCGGGGACTGGACGGATCGGGCCCGCCGCGAAGGCGACGGACCCCTCGCGGACCTGGTGCCCGCGGTCCTGGGGGCCATGGGTGAACCGGCGTTCGGGGAGGCGGCCGGTCGGGCCCTGGCGGGGGAACATGTCACGCATGACTGGTCCATGTCCCGCGCCGGCGGGCGGCGCCACCTCCGGTCCGTGCTGTCCCCGATCCGTGATCGGGAGGGCGCCCTGCGGGGGGTGGTGGCGATCACGCGGGACATCTCGCGCCAGCGCGAGGCGGAGGACGCGGTGTCCCGGCTCGAGCAGGCCCGTCAGCACGGCCAGCAACTGGAATCGCTGGGCCGGCTGGCGGGGGGCGTGGCGCACGACTTCAACAACCTGCTGACCGTGATCAACGGGTACGCCGACCTGCTCCGGTCGTCCCCCGCACTCGAGCCGGCCGCGCGCAAGATGGCCGAGGAGATCGGCCGCGCGGGCGAGCGTGCGGCCACGCTCACGCGCCAGCTGTTGGCGGTGGGGCGGCGACAGACGCTCCAGCCCCGGGTCCTCAACCTCAACGCCCTCGTCCTGGACATGGTGGACATGCTCGCCCGCGTCCTCGGGGAGCCGGTTGAGCTGGTGTCACACCTCTCGCCCGCCCTGGGGCTGGTCCGGGCGGACCCCGGCCAGGTCCAGCAGGTCCTCATGAACCTGGCGGTCAATGCGCGTGACGCCATGCCGGACGGCGGCATCCTCACCATCGAAACCGCGCATGTGCAATTCACGGAGGAGGACGCGCGGTGGCACCATGGGGTGCGGCCGGGGACCTATGTGCTGCTCCAGGTCAGCGATACGGGGTCCGGGATGACCTCCGAGGTGATGACGCGACTCTTTGAGCCCTTTTTCACCACCAAGGGGCCCGGGCGCGGGACGGGGCTGGGGCTGTCCATCGTCCAGGGCATCGTCAAGCAGAGCGGCGGCGATGTCATGGTCTACAGCGAGCCCGCCAAGGGAACGGTGGTGAAGGTGTACCTGCCGCTGGCCCCGGGCACGGAAGTGGTCGAGGCGTCTGATCCCGTGCCCGCTTCGGGTGAGCGGGGGACCGAGACCATCCTGCTGGTGGAGGATGAAGCGCGGATCCGCGAACTGGTGGGCGGGTACCTGGAGCGGCTGGGCTACCGCGTCCTGACGGCCGCGGACGGGATCCTCGGGGCGACTCTCGTCGAGGCCCACGGCCAGGCGGTGGACCTGGTGGTCACCGATGTCGTCATGCCCAACCTGTCAGGTCCCGAGATGGTGGCGCGCCTGCGGGCGGGCGGGCGGCGGGTCCGGGTCATCTATGTGTCGGGCTACACCGCCTC
>JAHFSL010000216.1 GCA_023265785.1 Candidatus Coatesiibacteriota bacterium
CTGGGCCCAGCGCGGTCACCCGCGCGCCGCGGCCTTGATTGCGGGGGCGACCCTTCGCCAGATGTCAGCGCAGACCTACCTCGAACTGCTCCAGGGCGCCCGGAACAAGAAGGACCTGCGCCTGATCAGGAAGTTCGTGGCCGAGGCCGACTTTGCCATCCTGCCCCTGACCGAGAACATCGGCCACCGGGCCATTGTGTACATGGAGGAATATGCCCTGGCTTCAGGGTTGCAGGCCGGCGACGCGCTCATCGCGGCCACCGCAGTCGAGCACAGCGCGCCCCTGGTTTCTTCGGACCGCAAGCCTTACCGGACCATTCGCGAACTCGACCTCCACATGTTCCGTCCAGGAGCATGAACGAGCGATCGGAGCAAGGGTGCCACTGACCTTCTGGCGAAAAAGTCTTGTTTGGGCCTGGGCGTGTGGAGTCCTGGTCAACTCGCGCCATCTGTGGAAGGATTGGCCTGCGTTCCTCTCGTCTTTTCGAGGCGTGGATCAATGGGTTCCGCCCGCGCGATTGCTCGTGGGCGCTCAGGCAGATCACATGTTGGTCTTGGTCCTTGCGATTACCTTGGCTTTCGTGTGGATGGAGGTGGGATCGGCAGTCCGAGTGTGGCTAGGTTCGCGAGGGACCTCGACATGGTGCCGTTGTGCCTACCAACTTGGATTTGGTTGGGGAGTCCTAGGCATTGGGTATTATGCGATGTCGCTGGTCGGCCTCTTCGCCCCGGCCATACTCGTCGGTTTCGCTGGACTCCTTGTGGCCATCGGGCATCGAACAGCTCTTGGCAGAGTGTTACCCCTGCCGGGTTTGCCGAGGGTTGGCCCATCTGTGGTGTGGGTGATCCTGGCCGGCCCCGTCCTCCTCTTCTCGCCACTCTTGTTTGCGCCTTGTACCACTACCGATGCTTGGCAATACCACCTTGCCGTGCCAGAGCACATGTTGCGCCTGCATCGGTACGCTGCCGAAGGGACCAATGTGGGGTTTCATGCCGAATTGGTGTGCGAGGTGCAGAATGTGTTCGCCGTCCTTGTCCGAAGGGAGGAACTGGCCGCCTGGATTGCGCTCGCGCCATATCTTGCTGCCGTCGGCCTGGTGGGGGGATGGCTTTCCCGGCTCGTTTCGCCTCTGGCGGGCGGAATCGCCGTCGGCCTTCTGTTGTCTATCAATCAGGTGATTTATACGGCCGCGGTTGGCAAGAATGACACGGCTTGTGCCGGTGTTTGCCTGATGGCTTTGGTTGCGAAGGCGGAACGCCGTCAAACGACCGCTACGATCCTTTGGGGAATCGCGGCCTCGACCAAGATTAATGGACTCCTGCTTGCTTCTTTCGTTTTTGCCTGGGAAGCGATCTCGGCGGATTGGCGCCGCAACGGGGTGTGGCTCGTTCGATGGGGGATGGCTGCCCTGCCAGTTCTTCCCATGTGGGGTCGCGACTGGCTCGTCCTCGGCGATCCGCATTGGCCCCTCCTGTACCGTTGGTTTCCGGGCGCATTGTGGGACCGGGAATCGCAGGGCGCAATGGTACACGCCCAGGCAAGGAGTCAGTCCGCCATCGCCTCCCTCGCCGAGTTGGGGAGGAACTTCCAGAATAATCTTCCGACTACCCTCCTTTGGGCCCCGCTCCTGGCGCTTGGGTGGGGGCGCTTACAACTCCCGATCAGGCGTCTCGGCGTCATTGCCGGCGCCTTTGCAATTGGATACACGCTTACAGTCTGGTACGAGCACGACCGGTTGCTCCTTCCAGTGCAGGCGGGAATGTGTTTCCTGATCGCGGGTTCAATTGCCCAGACAGTTCAGGGGAGTACCTGGGTGGCTGGCCTTCTTGTGGGGCTCCTGACATGCGTTTCTGCCTGGCTGCCACTGGCGACGATCATGTCCCACCGCTGGGACCGCCAATCCCTGAAAATGGTGGCAGGAAGTCTCACCCGGGAGCAATATTTCTCGGCCAGGTGGAGCACGGCTTGGGACGCGCGTAGAGAAGTCGCAACGCTCCCCGGCCTCCGCACCATCCTCCTGGTCAATGATCACTCGCCCTACCGATGGCCAGCCCGTACCCGGACGCAGATCTTCCCTGACCGGAGTCCGACCTGGGAATTGACCAGGGATGCTTTAACACCGGAGCGCATCGCCATCCGCCTCCGGCAGTGGAATGTCAGCCACCTGGCTTACAACGGCGGGTCAGAATTGTATGTGACCCCTGACGGAGTTACCCAACCCTTCTTTGCCTGGACTCCCCGTCAGCTTCGCCTCCTCGACGGTTGGTTGAGGGGTCATGGACACTTGGTGGTCACGCCAAAGAAACTCGACTATGCCAATGGCGCGTACTGGGTGTGGCGGGTTGATCGTCCGGAAGGGTCATTCGAGACTGGTTTGCCGGACCTCCCGGGAACCAAGGAGATGATTTGGCGCATCGTCGAGCCATCCACGGTTCGTGGAGACCACCGGGAAAGTCTCCGGCGTGCCGCTGTCTTGTTGGCCGCCTTTCCGACGGTCGCGATCTTTCACCAGTTGTGCGGCTACTTCCTCGTCGAATTGACCGAATGGGAATCCGCCTACCGCGAACTTTCTGCGGCGATCCGGATGGGGTATCTCGGCGATGCCACGTATCTCATGGCAGCCGGAGCGGCGGTCAATTGCGGCCGACCTGATCTTGCTGAACCACTGGCCCGGCAGTCGCTGGACCTGTATCCGGACTACCGCCTTCGATCCGTGGAGATTCTTTCGGTGGCCAGGGCGCTGCAGGCCAGGACTCGGTCTGCGCGCGGCCGGATGGCGGCGCAACGTGAGATCCAGGTGGCTCGCTCGGCGGTGAGCCTGAATCCGCCGGGGGCGCCGATCGTTCGCCTGTGCCTTGGGACGATCCTGCAACGGGCTGGGAGCAGGATCGAAGCCGGCGAAGTCTTGCGCGACCTGCTTGGCCACCTCTCACTCGGTGATCCGCTCCGTACCCCCTGCCTTGCTGAATTGAAGCTCTGCCGAATCCGTCCTACAGAGGATAGCCAGACAGACATTGGAAAGTGAGCCCATGCTGAGACGCCATGGTCTTGATTGACACCCCCCCATGGGCGGCCTAGCATGGGGCGTCCGATCCCACGATCAGGAGGCTGACCATGCGCATCACGCCCCGAGGCCTTTCAAAGCTCACCAAGGAATATCGCGGCTGGCTGGAGGGGGACCGGATCCAGGCCTTCTTCGACGAGTTCAACATCAAGTTCGCCATCGGGCACTGGGCGGCGGGGGACTTCAAGGACCGGTTCGCCCCGGACGGGTACCAGAGTAATAACCCCTCCTTCCGGAATGATGTGTTCGGGCAGATTGATCGTGTGCATCAGGTCGGGTGCCGGGCCATCGAGTTCCATGAGCAGGTCTTCATTGACCGGAACTACAAGCGGGACGACCACAAGATCCGTGAGGTCCGGGACGCGCTGAAGCAGAACGGAATGTACTGCAATAACATGAACATCAACTGCTGGTCGGACCCCAAGTGGAAGCTGGGCGCGGCCTGCAATCCTGACCCGGCCATCCGCCGGGACGCGCTGGCGCTGATTGACCAGGCGGGCGACATCGCCAAGGCGTTGGGCGCCTCCAGCGTGGCGCTGTGGCCGGGCTCAGACGGCTGGGACTACCACTTCCAGATCAACGAGGGGAAAGCGCTGGAGTGGTACATCCAGGCCTGCACGGTGCTGGCCAAGAGCGCCAAGCGCAACGGGATCAAGGCGGCCACGGAACCCAAGGTGCACGAACCGCGCGAGATGAACATGATCATCAAGTCCGTGGCCAAGGCCGCGCTGGTGTGCGAGCGGGTCAACGCCACGGTGGGGAAGGGGATCATGGGCATCAACATTGATTACGGGCACGAGCAGATGGACAACAACACGCCCGCCGATTCGGTCTACATGCTAAAGGTGATCGGCGTGCCACTCATCGCCTCCCACATCAATGAGGCCAAGCCCAAGTCCAACGACGAGGATCGGATCGCCGGGACGGGCGACTGGTGGCGGATGGTGGAGTACATCTACGCGTGCGTGGAGACCGGATTCAACGGGCACTTCGCCGAGGACCAGTTCACCTACCGCGACGAGCCGGTGGCGGCCATGGCGGCGTCGCGCGAGTTCTTCGCGAACATCGCCAAGCGCGCCCTGCTGATCTGGAAGGACCGGGACATCCTGCTCAAGGCGCAGGCGCAGGGCGACGGCCCTCCCGTCCTCAACGCGCTCAAGCGCACCATCCTCTCCGGCGAGCCGATGAGGCGGTAGCGCCCCGCGGTACAATGCAGACACGATGACGATGACGCAGTTGATCCGCGCGGCTGAGTTGTTGCCGGCGGGCAAACGCAAGGCACTGGCCCGTCGCCTCTTGCGCACGATGCCCGCGGCTCACGGGCGCCCGCGTAAGTGGAAATTTAGCCGCAAGGGCTTGGAAGAATTCATCGCGATGGCAGGAACTGGACATTCCACCTACCGGGATGTTTCCTCAAATAAATACAAGCACCTCGCAGAAATCTATTACCCGCGTCCTTGACGCCCGTCTTCGTTGACAGCAGCGGTTTTTACGCCCACATCGTTCCGGACGATGTGCACCATTCAGTGGTGATGGACCGACTGCACAGTCACCAGGCCATCGCGTTTGATGGCCATTTTGCAGAACGAGCGATCAAGCCGTGACCGAGCGGATCCTCCTTTTCTTCGCCCTGACCGGGCTGGGGTTTGCGGTCCGGCGGGGCGGGTTGCTAACCCATGCGGGGGTCCGCGACCTCATCCGGCTCAACATGGATGTCTGCCTGCCCGCGCTGACCTTTTCGATCGCCGCGACCCACCTGACGCCGGAGGTGGCGGCCGTGAGCCGCGGGTTGGCCGGCCCCCTGCTCGGCCTGCCGGCGGCCGCGGCGCTGACGATCGCGGTGGGGTTGGCGCTGGGGTATCTCACGGCGCCGCTGGCGGGGCTGACGGGCAAGCGCCGCAAGACCTATATCTATATCCTCACGTTCGCCAACGCGGCGTTCCTGCCCATTCCGCTGTCCTATGCGATGCACGGCGAGATCGGCATCCTGTATGTCAGCCTGTACACGCTGGCCTACACGCCCCTCTTCTGGACGCTGGGCACCTGGATGCTCTCGGGGAAGGTGCGGTGGGGGTTCTTCCTGCACCCCAACCTGTTCGCCCTCGCACTGGGCGCCACGGCCGGGATGGCGGGGTGGCATGTGCCCGCCATGCTGATGGA
>JAHFSL010000217.1 GCA_023265785.1 Candidatus Coatesiibacteriota bacterium
GCGCAACTTCCTCTTCCTGCGCAAGTTGGCCACGCCCGCCACGACGTGTGCGGAAGCCTACGCCTCCCGGCTGGAGGCGGTGGAAGTCCGCCGCCGCGCCGACGAGGAGGTCACGTTCAAGGCCCTCGCCGAAAAGCTGGCCGGGGTCTCATGCTCCCTGCCGCGCAAGGCCAGTCCGGACGAGAAACTGTTCGGGTCGGTTTCCGCGGGGGACATCGCCGCGTCGCTGGCCGCCCAGGGCTTTGCGATCGACCGCAAGCAGGTCATCCTGCCCGAGCCGCTGAAGGCGCTCGGCGTGTACACGGTGCCGGTCAAGCTGTCGGCGGAGCACCAGGCCTCGGTCAAGGTCTGGATCGTACGGGAGCCGGGCTGACCGACTGACCCGCCCGGCCGGTTGTCCACAGGTTATGCACAACCGGAATGTTCCATGACCAGACCGTGTCACACCCCGCGAATTCCGGCCCGGCGGGCGGGGGTGGAAGTGTAGAGTAGTGCCATGAAGGCCGCCCCGAATTCCCTGGCCGCGGTCAGCCAACCGCACAGCCTGGAGGCGGAGCGCGCCGCCCTCGGTGCCCTCCTGCTCGGCGGCGAGGCCAGCCGGACGGCGATCTCGAGCACGATCGGCGCCCTGCCCACCGAGGATTTCTATCTGGTCAAGCACCAGGTGATCTACGGGGCCATCCGCGAGCTGTACGAAAAGGGTGAGCAGGTGGACCTGGTGACCATGCACAACCACCTGGAGCGGATGGAAAAGCTCGAGGCGGCGGGTGGCCGGGCCTACCTGGCGGGACTGCTCGACGACATCCCGCTGGTCTCCAACATGGAGGAGTATGTCAAGATTATTTCGGCCAAGGCATCCATGCGCCGGGTGATGGACGTGGGCTCCGGGCTGTACGGCAAGGCCGCCCAGGACTCCATGGAAGTCGAGTAACTCATCCAGGCGGCCGCCCAGCGGCTCTACGAGATTTCGCTCACCCGGACCCGCGGCGGGCTCCAGCCGCTGAACAAGCTGGTCCTGCCCCAGGTCGAGAAGATTGAGGATACCAGCCGGCGCGCGGCCAGCGAGGAGGGCTTCCTGACCGGCCTGCCCACCGGGTTCCACTGGCTGGACCAGATGACGGCGGGGCTCCAGAACGGCGAGATGGTGGTCGTGGCGGCCCGGCCCGGAATGGGCAAGACCAGTTTCGCGCTCAACATCGCCGAGCATGTGTCGAGGAGCAAGGGCGTGCCGGTCATGATCTTCAGCATCGAAATGTCCATCCACGACATCGTGGTGCGCCTGCTGTGCTCCCATGCCCAGGTCAACTCCCACGATGTCCGGCGGGGCCACCTCTACGGGCCGGACCGGAGCAAGATCTTTGCCGCCGCCGGGGAAATTGACAAACTGCCGATCTGGATTGATGACTCCTCCCGGCTGACGCCCCTGGAAGTGCGGTCGCGTGCCCGTCGCGTCCTCGGCGAGACCCGATCCACGGCCGGTCTTATCATCGTGGATTACATCCAGTTGATGGATTTCAACATGGACTGGAGCGGGAGCCGTCCGGAGAACCGCCAGCAGGAAATCACCGCCATCTCGCGCTCCATGAAGAGCGTGGCCAAGGAGCTGGGCGTCCCCGTCATGGTGCTTTCCCAGCTTTCGCGCGCGCCGGAGCGGCGCGAGGGCAAGAGCCGCCGGCCCCGGCTGTCCGACCTGCGGGAGAGCGGCGCCATCGAGCAGGATGCCGATGCCGTCATGTTCATCTACCAGGACGACACGGACAACCCCTCCCCCGAGGAGGGCGGCAATCGCGATGTGGTGAACGCGCGGATCGCGCTCTCCAAGAACCGCAACGGGCCGACCGGGACCTTTCCCCTCGAGTTCCAGAAGGCCTGGACGCGGTTCTACCACCGGGAAAACTTCCAGCTCCTGCCCGAGGACGAATGAGCCGGCCGTCCCGCGGATCCTGGGTCGTCATCGATCCCGGGGCCATCCGGGGGAACGCCCGGGCGCTCCTGCGCCGGTGCCGCGGGGCGCGGCTCGTCGCGGTGGTCAAGGAGGACGCCTACGGCCACGGGGCCCTCACGGCGGCGCGGGCCCTGCGCGGACTGGCGGCCGGGTTCGCGGTCGCCTCCATCGAAGAAGGGGAAGCCCTGCGGCGCGGCGGAATCCGCGGCGAGATCCTGGTCCTGGTTTCGTCCCCCCCGGAGGTTCGCGCCCGGGCCGCTCGGGCGGATCTCACCCTCACGCTGGCCGGGGAACAGGATCTGTTCGGCATTCCCAGTCCGCGGGTCGGCGCCCTGCGCGCCCACCTCAAGGTTGACACCGGCATGGGGCGGCTGGGCGTGCCGCCCGGCGACCTCCCGGCGCTGGCGCGGCTCCTGGTTCGCCGCGGCGTGCGCCGGCTGGCAGGCATGTACACGCACCTGGCCTCCGGGTCGGACCGCCCCCGGACGGCCCGTCAGGTGGCCGCCTTGAGGATCGGTGCCCGCATCCTGCGGGCCGCGGGGGTGGACCCCGGACCCCTGCATGCGGCCAACAGCGAGGCCGTGCTGGCCTCGCCCGAGGCGTGTGCCTTGGGCACGATTCGGCCGGGCCTCCTGTTGTACGGCTGTCGTCCGGCGGCCGGAGCACGGGGCCTCTCGCTGGCACCCGCCATGGCATTCAAGACCCGGGTCCTGGCCGTGCGCGAGGCGGTGGCGGGTGATCGCATCGGGTACGGCGGCACCTGGACTGCGCCGCGCCGGTCGCGGCTCGCGGTCCTGCCCGTCGGCTACGCGGCCGGGTACAGCCGGCTCCAGTCGAACCGGGGGGTGGTGCTGGTCCGCGGCCGGCCGGCGCCCGTGCGCGGCCGGGTCAGCATGAACCTGACCCTCGTGGATGTGACACGGATTGGGGGCGTCCGGCCCGGCGATGAAGCCGTCCTGGTCGGCGCGCAGGGCCGGGCGCGGGTGCGGGCCGAGGATGTTGCGCGGCGCCAGGCCACGATTCCCTACGAGGTGCTGTGCGTGGCGGGCGGGCTTAACCCGCGGGAGTTCCGGTGACCGGGGGCCTGCACCTCCACATGCTCGAGGACCTGGGCCGGTTCAGCCTCATGCTCCGCGAGGTGGCGAGGGAGGCGGCCGGGACCGCGATGGAATGGGCGCGGTGGGGCGCCCGGGTGGTGACGGGCCGGGAACGCCCGCGCGTGCACGAGGCCCGGGAGACCCTCGAACAAATGATGACGGCGGGCGCCCGCTCCCTCCCGGTCGCGCTGGTCACGGCCATGTTCACGGGCATGGTGCTGGCCCTGCAGACGGGCATCACGCTGGACCGGAAGATGGCCGGCATCTCTTCCTACCTGGGGGGCATGGTGGCCCTCTCCATGTTGCGTGAACTCGGGCCGGTGTTGACCGCCCTGATCGTGACGGGCCGGGCCGGCTCCGCCATGGCGGCGGAGCTGGGCACCATGCGCGTCACCGAGCAGATTGACGCACTCCAGACGCTCTCGACCAATCCCGTCCGCTACCTGGTCATCCCGCGGTTGGTGGCGATGGTGGCCATGCTGCCGATCCTCACGGTCTTCGCGGACGCCATCGGCGTGTTCGGAGGATTCATCGTGGCGTCGTTGCGGTTCGGGCAGGGGTGGAGTCTGTACGCGGAAAACGCGCTCAACATGATACGATTGGGTGACTTGTTCAGCGGATTGGCGAAGTCATTCTTTTTCGGGTTCGTCATCGCCACCGTGTCCTGTTACAAGGGCTTCACGACGGCCGGGGGCGCGGAGGGCGTGGGCCGCTCCACCACCAGCGCCGTGGTGACCGCCTCGATGGCCATCCTGATCGCCGACTATTTCCTCACCGCCGCCATGTCGGTGTTCTGATGGCCGACCCGTTCATCCGGTTCCGCGGCGTCTCCAAGGCCTTCAACGGGCGGCCCGTGCTGGCCGGGCTGGACCTGGAGGTGGCCCGGGGCGAAACGCTGGTCATCATCGGCCGGTCGGGCGGGGGCAAGAGCGTTCTGCTCAAACACCTGATCGGTCTCCTGCGGCCCGACGCCGGGTCCATCCTGGTGGACGGCCGCGACATCGTGCCGCTGGACGAGGAGGCGATGGCCGCCGTCCGGGTCCGGTTCGGCATGGTGTTCCAGGGAGCGGCACTGTTCGACTCGCTGACCGTCGAGGACAATGTGGGATTCGCCCTCCGGCGCCAGGGCCGACCGGAGGCCGAGGTCCGGCGGATCGTGGAGGAGCGGCTGGCCGAGGTCGGCCTGCCCGGAGCCGGGCCCCGCAAGCCTGCTGAACTCTCGGGGGGCATGCGCAAGCGGGTGGGGCTGGCCCGGGCGCTGGCGGTGAACCCGGAAGCCGTCCTGTATGACGAGCCCACGACGGGGCTGGACCCCGTCATGGCCGACGCCATCAACGACCTCATCGTGGAGACCCGGGAACGGCTGGGCGTGACCTCCATCGTGGTGACCCATGACATGACCTCGGCGTACAAGGTGGGCCACCGGATTGCCATGCTCTATGAGGGCCGGGTTCGGGCGACCGGGACCCCCGACGAGATCCGCGCCTCCACCGATCCCGTGGTGGCGCAATTCATCGCGGGCCGCGCGGCCGGCCCAATTGACGTCCGGAGTTTGGCATGACCTCCGAACGCAAGGTCGGGCTCGTGATGGCGGGCGGAATTATCCTGCTGGTGGCCTCCGTCATCTTCATTGGCAAGGTCCGGTTCGGCATGGCGGGGTACCCGCTCACCGTGCGGTGGAAATTCGTCAACGACCTCAAGCCCGACGCACCGGTCAAGTACGCCGGCGGACCGGTGATCGGCCGGGTCACGGCCATCGAGGTGGGCCAGGATGAGCTGGTGACCGTCAAGCTCTGGATTGACAAGCGGATCCGGCTCAGGGATGACTGCGAGTTCTGGATCTTCACCGCCGGGATGCTCGGCGAGGAGTATGTCGAGATCAACGCCAGCCTGACCGGGACCGCCCCCGTGGTGGCGCCCGGTGCCACCGTGCGCGGCATTGACCCCGTCAGCATTGACGCCACCATCATTCGGATGGGGAAATTGATGGACGCCCTCGCCCCCGTTTTTGCCAAGGAGGAGGTGGCCGCCTCGATTCACACGATGGTGACCAATCTGGACCAGGTCTCGCGCAAGATCGCGCTGGTGGTGGACCGCCACACGAAGGGGGTGGACAGTGCCCTTTCCGACCTGGAGGCTTTTTCCCGCAGTATGAGGAAACTGTCCGGCGATTTTGAGGCG